>CAYJHL010000230.1:0-2792 GCA_964369585.1 uncultured Treponemataceae bacterium
GGAAAATAGCTTTGAATATATGAAATTGCAAAAATAAGTGCACATAAAAGAACAATAATTTTGAGAACATCATAGATGAAGAACTGTATACTCCCGCCTATTCTATCGTTAATATCAAGTCCAATAGCACTTAATCCCATACCAACAACATCATTTAGCCATTTCATTCCGAGTATTTGTACTTGAAAAAAATCCCATCCAGCTTTTAATGCATCCATATATTACTCCAAGAAAAGAAATCATATCAAATTATTTTGATATGATAAATATATAAAATATACTTAAAAAAGTCAATAGTCATATCAATTTTTTTTGATATATATAACAAAAAAAACCACCTTTTAAATAAAGGTGTTAAGTCTAACAATTTGCACACTGATTTTTTTCACATGAACATGATTTATTCTCATTCTCAGTTGTAATACTTGCAAGTCTACTTAGTGCTATTGAACATCCTGACTCGCTTAAACTATAGTGGCAAAACTTTCCATCATGACGACACACAACAATTTCGGCATCTTTTAATATTTTCATATGATACGATAAAGCAGATTGAGCTATATTTGTATTTTCAATCAACACACAAGCACACTTTTCACCATCACGCAGTAGTTCTAATACTGCTAACCTTTTTTCATCGCAAAGTGCTTTAAAAATTTGTGCATCTCGTGCGTGTTTATTATCGTTTATCATATAATCCTCAAATCAAATAGTCTTGATGTGTAAAATATACTTTACACTATTTATTTTGTCAAGTATCAGTAAGATTTATATTTATTATGATTCTCTTTAAATATATTACACCAATCCATATACTCAGAGGAAAATTGAGAGTTCTTTAAAAAAACAAAATTAAATTCTCTCATTTCTAGAAAGTCTTTAATTGGAATTTCACAAAGACTTCCTTCTTTCAGTTCTTTTGTAACGGCGGCTTTATATAAAAAACTTATACCAATTCCTGTTTTTACGAGTTCTTTTATTGCACTCATATTTCCAATTTCAACCACATCATAAAAGTGATTTAAGTCTAAACTCTTTTCATTTAGTATTTGTTCAAGAACCATCCTCGTTCCTGAACCTCTTTCACGAACGATTAACCTAGTCTTACATATACTTTCAAAATGCTGTTTTTCTTTAGGGATAAGTGTTGAAGCACACACAGCAATAAATGGCTCAGTACTAAAAATCTCGGAATCATATTTGTTTTTATCAAAGGTACCTTCAATTAATGCAAACTCAATAAGTCCTTGATCTAACTTATTTAATAATACTTTTGTATTATCTACAATCATACTAATTTTCAATTTTGAGTTCTGTCTAATAAGATTTTCAATTATAGGCGGCATTAAATATTCACCAATTGTTAAGGTCGCTCCAAAAGATATACTGTCTGACTTCTCAGATTCTTTGTAAATATTTTCAATAGCCCTTTGACAGTCTACTTGAAGAGTTGCTAAAAAATTATATAAAACTTTTCCCTTTTCTGTTAATTCAAAATTTCTTTTAGAAAAAGTGATCAGCTCTCCACCATATAATTCTTCCAAACATTTAACATGCTGAGATACCGCAGGTTGAGTAATACATAGTAAATCCGCTGCCTTTGTAAAATTTTTTAAACGGCATACTTCTAAAAATGTTATATGTTTAATATCTATCATAAGCTCATCTAATATATATATAAATAAATATAATTTGATTTTATTATAAAACAATGTTATAGTCAATATATGAAAAACTTATACGGAATTTTATTAACAGTCGTACTCGCAATTATAGCGATTCAAATCAGTAGCTTTATTCCATACCATTTAATAAGCGCAAGTGTATTTGCATTACTAATCGGGATGGCTTTAAACCCTCTTATGCACTCAAAGGTTTTTTTTAAGCCTGGTATTCAATTTGTATCAAAAAAAATCTTACGAGCAGCAATCATTTTAATGGGATTAACCTTGAGTTTTTCTCAAGTTTTAGTAGTCGGAAGCTTTTCACTCTTTGTAATGATTTTTACACTTTTTGTTGCTTTTGGTGGTGGATACCTTTTTGGAAAACTATTTAATATGAATTGGAAGCTATCTAGTCTTATTAGTGCAGGAACCGGTATCTGTGGTGGCTCTGCAATTGCAGCAATTGCACCAGTAATTCATGCAAAGGATAAAGATGTAGCTTACGCAATATCAGCTACATTTATATTTGATGTTTTAATGGTAATTCTTTTTCCCATCATGGGACGCCACTTTGGCATGAGTGACATGGGCTTTGGACTTTGGGCAGGAACAGCTGTTAATGATACATCTTCGGTAGTTGCTGCAGGTTATGCCTTTTCAGATGCCGCCGGAGCTTACTCAGTTATTGTAAAGCTTACCAGAACACTTTCGATTATTCCAATTGTAATAATATTTTCAATTATAAATCAGCGGTTAGAAGCTAAAGAAGCTATTGTTAATGGACAAGTTTCTGAACATAAAAGCAATCTTCATCTTGGGCGCATTTTTCCATACTTTATTTTATTTTTTTTAGTAATGGTTGGCTTAAAAAGTTTAGATGTTATTCCTGCAATTATTAACACAATAAATCCGAGCTTAGATAAGGTAATAGTTTCTGACAAACTTTCATATTATGCCTCTGAGATATCTAAGTTCTGTATGGTAATGGCTCTTGGTGCAATAGGATTAAAAACACACTTCAAAGAAGTTGCAACATCGGGATTTAAGCCTATGCTACACGGATTCATAATTTCTGCACTTGTTGTAATTGTTGCGTTCTTAGTTCAAAGCATGATTGGACAATTATAA
>CAYJHL010000231.1:0-2791 GCA_964369585.1 uncultured Treponemataceae bacterium
CTACAACATCTTTCATTAATTTTACATCGTCTAATGTTGCACCACCTGTACCAAAGCCAGTTGAAGTTTTAACAAAAGTTGGTTTTACCTTTAATGCTATTTCACACACTTTTCTTTTTTCATCGTCTGTTAAATAACATGTTTCAAGAATTACTTTACTTGTAACATTGTATTCATTGCACACGGCAACAATGCGCTTCATTTCATCTTCAATGTAATCATAGTTTCCACTTTTTAGTTCACCAACATTAATTACGTAGTCAACTTCCTTTGCACCTTTTTCAATAATATCACGGGTTTCAAAAACCTTTGTTTCAATAGTACATTGACCAAGTGGGAAACTAACTGCAGCATCACATAATACATCACTTCCCTCAAGATATGTTTTGCAAAGAGGAACAGGTGCGTTATTTATAGCAACTGTTTTAAAATTATATTTTTTTGCAACTTCACAATGCGCTTTTAAATCTTCATGTGATGCAAATGGCTTTAAGATTGTGTGATCAATCATTTTAGCTAATTGTTCTACCGTTAATTTTTCCATAATTATTCTCCTATTTTCTTTTACAGTTTTGCTAAGTCGTCATATGTTTCTAATAATGCAAAGTAAGCCTTATCAAACACTTTTTTTACAGCATCATATTTTCCGTAATTTTCTTCACTAAACTCAATAACATCATCAACTTTTATGAACTTTTCAATATCATCAAAACTATCCAAGACACCCGCTCCAACTCCTGCAGCAACAGCAGCTCCCATTGAAGTGGCTTCTTCAAGATAATTTAGTTTATTCACCTTTACGCCATAAATATCTGCAAGCAGTTTTCGCACCTCTGGGCTCTTCGCTAGACCTCCAATAATGTTCATAGAAGTAATAGGAGAGCTTTCTCTAAAAATGTCAAGTACAATGCAGAGATTCATTAAGACGCCTTCTACACCAGCTCGAACAAAATCACCTCTATCATGTTCCATTTTCATTCCAATATAAGCACCTCGGGCGTTAGCATTCCATCTTGGGCTTCGCTCTCCTAAAATGTAGGGAAGATAGATTAATCCATTTGCACCTATTTTAGAATCTGCAATACCTTTATCCATTTCATCATATACATTATCATGTTTATCATAAAAAAGTTCTTTAATAAAATTAAATGAATTTGCTGCCGCTTGCATTGTACCACAAGGAACGGTATAACCAGGAACTAAGTGTGCCCAGTTAAACGTTCTCATAGAATCATCAACAATAGGATCTTTTGTTGTGTTTGCAACCCATGACGAAGACCCTAAATAGTTGAATGCGATGTTTTCTCTAACAGAGCCAGCACCTACTGCAGCACAAACCCCGTCTCCTCCACCAATTACTATTTTTGTCCCTTCTGGAAGATTGCTTATTTTCGCCATAGTTGTATCAATCGTACCTGCAACATATGTAGATTCGCATGCTTCCGGTAAAAGATTTATATCGATTTCAGCCGTTGATAAAATTTTCTCAGACCATTTAAATGTATTTAAATCAAAGCAATTAGTTCCTGATGCATCAGAAAAATCTGTTACAAATTGGCCTGTAAGCTTTTGAATAACATAATCTTTTGGTTGCAACATCTTGTATGTTTTTTCAAATACTTCTTTTTCATTATCTCGAATCCACATGAGTTTTTCAATACTGTACGAAGCACTAATTTTATGTCCCGTTATGGTATAAAACTCTTTTTCATCAATTTTAGATCTCAAAAAAGATTCTTGATCTTGACTTCTTTGATCTGCCCAAATAATAGCAGGTCGCAGATGGTTTCCCTCTTTATCAACTACAACACAACCCATCATTTGCCCACTAAATGCAAGGGCAGATACCTTAGACGAATTTACTCCATCTAAAAGCATTTTATTTGTTTCACAAACTGCTTTCCACCAATCATCTGGGTTTTGCTCGGCCCAATTCCCATTAAAAAAATTTGTGTCATACGAATATGTTACACTTTTTATTAAGTTCCCGTCGGTGTCAAAAAGTGTTGCCTTGTTACCAGTAGTACCCAAGTCATGGGCAATTAAATACGTTGCCATTATACTTCCTATAAATCTTCAAACGGCTTTAAGATACTATCTAACTTTTTCATAGTTTCATCATCGATAGACCATTTTGTACACGCAACATTCTTTTCGAGTTGCTCAATTTTTGATGCACCGCCAATTATTGAAGTTACTTCAGGTTTTGCAATAAGCCAGTTTAATGAAAGCTCATTCATTGGTTTTTCAATTTCTTCAGCTAAATCTTTAATTTTTTGCGCAGCATCAAAATACATTTGAAAATCGGGCCCAACTAATTTTGGATTTGCATTTCTTATATCATCTTTTGAAAAACTAATACCAGAATTAAATTTGCCTGCTAATAACCCCTGAAATAAAGGGCTATAAGGTAAGAATGCTTGCCCGTATTTTGCACATTGAGGCAATATTTCCTTTTCAGTCTTATATGCCAGAGGAATGTTATGATAATCCTTTGGATTTCTCTCTAACATATTATACAAACTTTGCTGACAGTCAACTGAAATGTACTTCATCATAGTTTCTACATCAGCTGGAGAAAAGTTACTTAATCCTACGTACCTAATTTTTCCGCTTTGTTTAATTATGTTTAAAGCCTCTGCTGTTTCTTCTAAAGGCACATTAGGATCTGGCCAGTGCATTTGGTATATATCAATATAATCTGTATCAAGTCTTGTTAAACTTTCGTCTATTTCCTTTAATAGACTTTCTTTAGAAAGATTGTTAGTAGTTTCATGCTTTTCATTCCAAA
>CAYJHL010000232.1:0-2775 GCA_964369585.1 uncultured Treponemataceae bacterium
AATCATAGTTGGCCATACGCCATAATTCATTTTGAATTCCATAATACTCTCTCTTCTGAAATAACGTTTCCTATTACAGAACGTTGTTTCCTACGAATAAACGATAACATGCTTTGACATATTTGTCAAGGTTGTAATATTGCTTTTAGTGCAATTTCTCTATACTATCTTCAAGTTTAATTGCCTTAGATATCAGCTCATTTGCAATCTTTGTGTGAATATCATCAAAGTCTAAAATTGGCTTTCGGCAGTAATCTGTAGTATATACGCCTTGCTGGTGCAACAGTTTCTTGAAGAAATGCAATGAAATATCCAAGTGTTGATTAGAAAAGGCAAGTATTGGAACAAGTTTTTCAAATAATTTTTTAGCTTCGTCTCGCTTTCCTTTTGAGTACAAATTAAATATTTCTACGTATGTTTTATGGATACCTGTTGGCATAAAGGCATCAACACCTCTATCTAATGCTTCAATTAATTGCGTAACCGCCCACCCACCTGTAACATGGAGCTGGCCATTACTTTCTTTAATAATTTGAGAATATTTTATTCCAGCTGGAACTACTTCAATTTTAAAACTTTTAAAACACTCAACTTCATTAAATAGCTCCATGACGGTCTCTACGGGAATACCGTAACCACCAAAATCCCAATCTTGTAGCATTAAAAAAGGAGGATTTACACTTGCAAGACTTTTAACTAATCCTTTATATTGCTCTTTACTTTCAAACGGAATATTAGCAAGTATTCCATTACATCCCAAAGCAACAAATTTTTTTGCAATTTTTAAGGTTTCATCAAATTCTTTTGAAGTTGCAGATCCGATAATAGCTACTCGCCCGTTATTCACATTCAAAACTTCTTTTACTATTAATAACCGCTCTTCATAGGTTAGTTTATAAACCTCTGCAGCAAGAGCTGGAACAAGAATTCCTACTACTCCACTCTCAATTGCATATTCTACATTTTTTTTAAGTCCTTCATAGTCGATAGAATTATCGCTAGTAAAAGGAGTATTTAATACAGTAATTATTCCTCTAAGGTTTAATTTGTCTTTCATTATTTTCCTTTACATTAAATCTTTTAATTCTTGAGTAGCCTTTACTAGTATTTTATAATATTCACCTAGTTTATTATCATCAAAGTTTGCGACATTGGTAGAAATACTAATAGCGCCTGCTACGCCCTTATTCCGAGATATTATGGGCATTCCCATACATTTAATACCAAGTTCATGCTCTTCATCATCAATTGCATATCCTTGATCTTTAATTTTCTCTAGTTCTGAGCGAAATTCTTTTTCACCAAGAAGAGTTTTAGGTGTAAATCGATCTCGTGGTAATTTTATAATTTCCTCAATTCGCTCGGAGTCAAAAAAAGCAAGCATGCCTTTTCCAAGCGAAGTACAATGGTATGGAGCAGTTTCGCCCATAATAAGCCTATAGGGAGTGTTTCGATCCTTTGAAAAAGGATGTGCATTATTTAGATAAAATATTCTATCTACCTTTGGAATTGCAAAATAAACAACAAAACCAGTTTCATTTGAAACCTCTGAAATTATTTGGTGAACAGCCTTTTGGTAACTTAGGTTTTTATTAATAAGATATGTATACTCTAACAGCTTCATTCCAAGTCGATATCGCTTACTATCTATGTCTTGTTCTAGATACCCTAGCTTTTCAAATGTTGAAACAATGTTATGAACATTGCTTTTACTTAAAGAAAGCATTTCTGCAATTTGAGCAATACCTAAATCTGGTGTGTTAGAATTAAAACATTCTAATATTTTCAATGACTTTTCTAGTGACTTTACTTTTGAATCCGTTACCATTATTTTCCCATTATTAAGTATTGTTAACTATTTACGATTACCTGAAAAAACGGTGCACTGTATGCACCGTTTTAGTAATGCGTCTTACTTCACCATCTGTTACAGCTTTGGCTTCTTTCTTCTCCAAGCATGCGTCGTTCATTCAACGTCCTGTTGAATGAACTTACCGAGTTTTTGCGGAGCAAAAACGTCGTGAGTTTAGCACGGCATCCCTGCCGTGCAATTTACAACTTTTTGCCAGACTTTCTTCTCCAAGCATGCATTGCGAGGCTTACTGCGATAACACCGTATGCTACGAATACACGGAAGTATTCACCAATTTGTGCATTACCCATAAGCTGTGTTCCTGCAACAGGAGAGAGAATAAACAATGTATGGAACAAAATTACACCTAATATAGCTTGTTTTGCATTTGCCTTTTGAACAGATGCACCACCTACCAATAGAGCTGCAATTGAATATAAACCTACTTGGTTATGTGAGCCATAAGTAGACATAGTTCCAATATTCTGTATCGAAATAAGCTGAGCCCAACTTGCAAGCACTGTAGACATAATCATAGCAATAATTCTGATTTTGTTTACATTAAGACCTGCAGATGTTGCAACATCTCTATTTTGTCCAACAGTTCTCATGTTTTGCCCAAGTCGAGTGTTCATAAACCAAGGAATAAATAAACAAAGAGCGGCAATTAAAAGAAATGTTAACACAGGTAACTGTACCATTTGTACAGCAGCGTAAATAGGAGCAACATAGGTTAAGCCATATGCCACTACTGCAATAATTATAGCCATAAGATATTTTTTGCTATTTAAAGGGCATGCTTTAATACCTGCTTTTTTTGCTTTTACCATATCAATAGCAATTCTTATTATACAATAAATAACAGTAATTAAACCGCCAATTTCAATTGCTTGTAAAAGAATTAGACGCGGTTGTGATAAAAA
>CAYJHL010000233.1:0-2722 GCA_964369585.1 uncultured Treponemataceae bacterium
TCTTGTCATGCTCAGATTGAATATCGATAAAATCCGAGTTGCAACCGATTAATTCAGTTGCAACTCGGATTTTCCGTTTTCACTTCGGCTCTAAAAGCTGTTCCATTGTAATTCCATAAATCTTCGATATAATCAGCGCTCTTTCTAAGCTTGGTTGAGCTTTGCCTGCCTCGTAATATGCGTATGCAGAGCGACATACTCCGAGTTTATCGGCAATAAACTTCTGAGTATACCCTTTCCTCTCCCTTAGTCTTTTTAGCGTTTCACATAACCTGATATCAAACAGTTCAACACTCTTTTCTATAATATTCCCCTCCTCGTGCACTTTAGCGTCTAAAATGCGAATGAACTTGATTTTATCATAATAAAGTGCAAACTTCAAGGAGTTATTAAGCTATTATTTTTTCTCTCTGTAATAAACTCATTTAAACTGTTACCTTCTTGTAAGTCCAATATGAACCATGGCTCAGCTCTCAAAAGGGCATAATTACCCCTTGGTAGCCGAGCTGTGGTTTTTCGCAAACAACTATCTTTTCAAAAAATAATTATTCGAGGATTTCGAGCCGTTATCCCTGTATCTCACAGTCTTTTCTACATAGCCATAGTGGACTAAATCTGCTATGGCTCTTTTTGTTGTGCTGACAGATAGAGAGGTATCTTTTGCAATGGTTTTAATCGCTGGCCAGCAATTTTTTTCTTTGTTCGCCCTATCTTTAAGATACATATACACAGTCTTGGCTCTTGAGGGTAATTCCTCATTGGAATATAAATCTCCGAATATGCTCAAGTTTTCACCTCACCTTACGGGTTATACCCCTGATTATTTTGCTGAGTTTCCATGGTTTTAGTAGTTTTGCTGTTTCCGACTGCTGTGTCTTTAATGAACAAACCAAACTCCTTTATGATATTTGCCTCAAGAGCTTTCCTGTCTGCATAGGCTATTTTTCTGTCCTTTCTCATCTCTTTTTCATAGCTTTTATCAAAAGTTATGCCCCAGTCTAAAAACAATTTGAGTTTCGTTTTCATGGGGTGACTGCCTGTCTTCATCACAACAAAGTTTCCCTTTGGAATAGATTTGAGTTCATCTGCTGTCATTAATGGTCGCTCCATCATTTGCAGTGATTTTGACGGGTCGTTCTTTCCACGTGTCACCGAGCCACTCATCACAGTTTTTGAACCCATTGCATTTGACAATGTTTCTGCCGTTTTGGAGTTCGGCGCAAATCCGCCAAATATGCTGACTTGGGTGTTATCGGTTATTATTTCAGTTCCCTCTTTGCCGTAATTTTTCTCAAGCTGCGCAAAGGACTGTATAATTGGTACTACACTTATTCCCCTCGAGCGCCCTGCCGAGAGCATCATTTCAAAGCTTTCTATAGGCGGAATTGTTCCGATTTCATCCCCATAGATTATTACTTTTCGTGGCAGTTTACCGCCGTTTTCATCAGCTACAGTGAGTAATTCTCTATAGAATTGTTGTAAAAATAGACTTATCATAAAATATTTAACGGGGTCCTCTTCTGGGAGTATTAAGAAGATAGCAGATTTTTCTTTACAGAATTTTTCGCTGTCTATATCGCTGTTATAACAAAGTATTTCTTCAAGCTCTGAATCTATAAATGCGTTGAGTTTTGACAGCACTGTCGAAAACACCGACATCATTCCTTGTTCTGATGAATTTAGTGTTGCTCCGCTTAGCCACTTTGCTTTGTGAGTATCGGGTAACTTTTCCATAAGCGTTTGAAACCTTATTTTGTCGGGTCTGCCTTTTACAGGTGGCTCTAACTCCAATAAATCATTTACAAGTTTAAAGACTGAAACTATATGCCGACAGTCAGGCTCATTGTCTTTGGGTGGTAAATGTTCTGAGACTAACAAAATAACGGCTGCGAGTAAGCCCTCTGCGCTATCGTAGAAGTATGAGTTTTGACCGAAACTTTCACCCTTAGTGTTTATTATCGTCTTCGCAATTATTTTTGCATATTTCTCCGCTTTCGCCTTTGCCGATATATTCTTTTTATCCTTTAAATAAATGTCGTGGTATTTGTTGACGAGGTGCAAAAGGTTGTTCCCATCGCTCTTTAAAGGATTTCTCAAATCTATCGCCGAAATGTTGTAGCCATAATAATCTTTTGCGATTGCTCCGTAGTTTTTCAATAGGTCTCCCTTGGTATCGCTACATATGAACGAGACACCACTTGCACATGAAAATTCGAGGTTCGGGTATAGAAAATAGGCGGTTTTTCCGACACCAGATGCGCCAATCATAAGGCAGTGAACGTCATCTGTGTCTACCAAGGCTATCGTATCTTTACCTTTACTTTTACTACCGATTATTATTCCTTGGGGTAAGTTTGTATTTGGTGACGCTCTCCACTTCTTCACATCAAACTTAATGTGTTTATACGTTTTCTTGACTTCACTTTTTGTCGCAAATCTTGCTGTTCCGTGCTGACCGTCACCCACAGTTTTTGACTTGATATTGTTTAAATTGTAGTGATGAGATATAATCGTAATACCGCCGATTATTAAAAACATTACTGTCATTATGATTATTAGGGTTGCTACATTTTCCATTACATCACCATCTTAATTTTTCTTTCTGTCGGTTTTACGCTTTCAACTAAATCCTCATTAAAATCTTTGTAGTTTGGAACTATCACACTGGTTGTAGTTCCTTTTTCTTCGGCAATTTTTTGTAGTCTTAGAGTTGCCTTTCGCC
>CAYJHL010000234.1:0-2720 GCA_964369585.1 uncultured Treponemataceae bacterium
TCAATATTTTTTAATACTGACGTAACAATTTGGTTTGCTTGCTCTGGTCTAGAAGGTAGTAAAGCCATTGCTTGATCTGCATCAACACCAATTGCATACTTTCCAACTTGTCCTGCAGCTTCCATTAATCCAAGTCCTGCTTGAGCGGCAACATTCATTGAAATTGCTGCTCCAAGGTTGTATTGAGAAAGTGCTAATTCTTTTGCTTTAGCAGTATCATTGAAGTCACCAATATAAGATATTGTTACTTTAGTATCAGGATTGTTATCTTGTGCTCCTTCAATATACCCTACGATAAAGTCGTTTAATACAGGAATATCCATTGCAGCTACTACACCTGCAATATTTTTTGCACCATTATTTAATGCAGTATCAGATGCAACCATAGAAGCTATTGCTCCAGCAATATAACTAGCTTCATTTTGTTTAAATGTAATTGCGTATACATTTTCAAAATCATTAAGTTCATAGTTTACACTTGAATCAAAGATAATATATCTTTTTTCAGGATATTCAGGAGCAACTTTTTCAAGTACTTCTTGCATTTGGTATGTCCCGACAATGATAATATCAAAATCATCATCTGAAACTTCGTAGAGAGTTGGTTCCCACTTTGTATTATCAAAGCCCATTTCGATAACTTTGATTTCGCTACCTAAATCATCTCGAATTAATTCCATCCCTTTATTAGCAGAATCAAAAAAAGATTTATCACCTAAATTTCCGTTGAGTAGGCAGGCAACTTTCAATTTTCCTTCATCAGCATTTGCTTGCTCAGATGAATCTTTTTGAGAACATCCAGTAAAACTTATCAGAGCTAATCCGATACACAACGTTGCAGTCAATAGTTTTTTCATACTATTCCTCCTATAAACCTTTGCGGACACAACACATCATCTCGATGCGTATGGTAGTTTTAAAAGCAACGCTTCCAAAACTATAATTGAAAAAGTAATTTAGTACTTTTTCAATTCTCCATTATTATTTAAGTGCATCTGCACTATTTCACATTTTTTGAAACATATTCTTTTTTCATGTGATCTTTTATCATTTTTGCAAATAACTCTCGGTTAACCTTCATTGAAATATAACAGTTTGGTTCATTACCTGTGATATTCCATAAATCTGCCACAGTTTCTCCTAATGTTAGAGGGTCGTGGATTGAAACATCTACAAAGTATTTTTCGTATTCGAGTAAGTTTTCATCAATGAGATAACCTATGCATAAGGCATCATGAATAGGACATGCTCTAAAGCCAAAGTGCTTAACATGAGTATCAGCAAAGAAGTCTAATAATTCTGCAACTTTTGTAGACACTTTGTCTCCTTGTGCACGTAATTCTTCAATATCCTTTTCAGTGAAAACAGCTTTCATTGAAACATCAAGCGTTGTGAGGAAAATTTCTAGGCCACTGTTTATAACAATTTTTGCAGCTTCTGGATCAACATATATGTTAAATTCAGCAGCCGATGTAATGTTTCCTGGGTCAACAACAGCTCCACCCATAATAATAAGACGTTCAATTTTATCTTTAATATCAGGAGCTTTTGTTAATGCAAGTGCTATATTAGTTAAGGGTCCTACAGCTACAATATATATTTTTTCATTGCTGCTGCGTAACGTATCAATAATATAGTCCACTGCATGTTTTTCTTCGATTGCTGTTTTGGGACTATCAATATGTGGCCCACCTAAGCCATCTTCACCGTGGATGATTGCTCCTGTTAATCTATAGAGGGGTCTCATCATAGGACGATCACAACCAGCATGCACTGGAACATCAAATACATCCGCATAATCAAGTACTTTGCGGGCATTCACACAAGTGTTTTTTAGTTCGCTATTACCTGCAACAGTAGTTACACCTAATATTTGAATATCATCTGCACGAGATGCCAATAAAAGGGCAATGGCGTCGTCATGCCCTGGATCGCAATCAATAATTACTTTTTTCATAAAAACTCCTTATAACTATATATTTATAAAATCAAACTGTAGCTACGTATTTTGAATTTTGTAAATATAGTTGTTGCTCACTTGATATTACTATTTTTCCCTTATCAATGGTAATATAATTATCTTGTACAAGTTTCTTTATACATCTGTTTATAGTTCTAATGCTTGTTCCGCATACTACTGCAAGTTCAGCTCTTGATAGTTCTATTTTTCCTGCTTGAAACTCCAGCAATTGTTTGGTTAATCGGAATATACTATCAACATGGATAATACCAGTTACTTCTTTTGATGCATCTTTAAGTTTTACTGCCATCATTTTTAAAACAGAAAAGCATGCATTTGCATCCCGCTTCATCCAGTTTGTAAAAATGTCTCGTGGTATCTTTAATAAGTCACATTGTGTATAGCTTTTTGCTGTATACACAAGTAGCGAATCACCCATTAAAGCTTCCATTTCTCCTAAAGTATCTCCTTCGTGAATAAAAACTACTCTGCTATTTAAGCCTTCATAGTTTTCATTCAATATGATTACGCTCCCTTTACATAATACGTAGACATACTGGATGTTTGTTTTGTAACTAAAAATTGTTTGATTTTTATCGTATGTGACTATGCTACAACCATCAAACAAACTATTAGGCATACTTTCAAACAACTTTGACACTATTGGATATAATTTAAATAGGTCTTGCTTTGTCATTCTAGCTCCTTTGCATAAATACAAATGCTGTATACCTACTATAAATAGTATATGGCATGGTTT
>CAYJHL010000235.1:0-2710 GCA_964369585.1 uncultured Treponemataceae bacterium
GAAACTTTATTGAAGACAAAGAAATTGACGTTGATAATAGTGGCGATGTTTCACCAGAAGGTATGTGCGTTGTTGCACCTGAATACAGTCCTACCGGAAAGGCTCTTCTTCTTACGGGAAATGAAGTATCGGGAACAGTTGCTGTATACGAGCATAATTATCGATAAATAAAAAAGGTGTGTGCCTTTGCACACACCTTATCTTGTCTTTAATAAAAATTAAAAGTACGTTAACATTGCGGTGATAAACTCTGTAGGCAGTGTAACGGTTAAGTCTTCGTTTGTGCTTGTGCTATCGCTTAAAGTTACTGATATCCATGTTGTGTTTGTTGTTAAAACAGTAATATCTAGATCAAAAGAACTTGTCATTCCAAAAGTATAGAACCCAGATGATGAAGCTGAAGTAGCTGAAGGGTTTAAGAGTGCATATCCTGATTCGTTAACATCTGTCTTTATTGTCAATTTATCCCAGTGATTTTCCACATATGCTCCGTTTGTTCTAGAAGCAGTAGTTATTACTGTGTATGTTGTTGTATCACCAATAGTTGATTGTCCGAGTGAAAAAATAAATCCATCTGAAGCAGATGCCACTGAGTACACGAGCTGAGTCTGCGAAATTCCACTTAGAGAAACTGATGTTTGTGTTATATACCATTTATCACCATCCGCATCTACCCCATTAAAAATTGATCCTGGTACAGCACCGCTACCGCTGTTTGTGTTTTCTGCATCGTTGTTTGGGTCTGCACAACCAACAAAAGCTAATGCAATAAATACTAAAAATAAAATCTTTTTCATATTATCTCCTTAAAAAAAATTGTAATAGTAATATAATTGTAAATACTAAAAAAATCAAGTAAAATGAATTAAAACAAGCGCATAAAAAAAGGTGCATGCTCTTAGCATACACCTTACCTTGTCTTTTTAATAGAAGTTAGAAATATGTTTTCATTGCAGTAATAAACTCTGGAGTTGGTAGATCTACTTCAAAATCTGCATTGCTTCCTATATTGTCACTGTATGTTACACTAAAATTAAGCGCATCCTTAAGATTATCAATATCTTCTGCATACCAAGCGGTAAATCCAAATGTTGAAGATGATGCACCAATGCTTGAATCTATTGTTGGATTATTAAGTGTGTAGGTATTGGAAGCTGAAAGAGAACTTGCGGTTATTTTCAATGTGTCCCAGTAAGTATCATTGTATTGCTCATTATAATCTGTTACATGTGTCGTCACCTCATAGTTATCGCGTCCTGTTTCGGTCATACTAAATACAAATTTACCATTTGAAAGAATCTCGGAATACACAATTTGTGTTGTTGTTATATTTGCAGTTGTACTTGAAATCTGTTTAATTTCCCATTTATAACCTTCACTTGTAGTGTTTTCAGAAACGACGCTAGAGAACACAACTGTGTCACTCGTATTTGGGTTAGAACAGCCTATAAATGCCAATGCAATTAAAACTAAGAATAAAATTTTTTTCATATTGTCTCCTATAAAAATTGATACCAGTAATATAATCGTAAATGCAATAAAAAACAAGCAAATTACATTAATTATTACTGTTTATGCTATGTACAATACACTTCAAAGCTTAAAATTATCTTAAAATATTATACAAATGTGCTTTTTTGTGTGTTTGTTTGCTAATCTTTATGATTTGTGGCAAAAAAAGTGGCCTTTTTGTTAAAAAAGCCACTTTTTTGTTTAGAAAGCAAAGCATATACTTAGTTTAATAGTTATTGTATTCATCTTCAGTTATTTCAATAACCATAATCTGTAGAATCTCTGAACTTTCTATGTATTCACAAGAAACGTTATAGTATTTATAAGTGGAAGGGTGGGTTGTATCATCAATAGTATATATTACTCCCTGAAAATATTCTTCGCTGGTTTCAATTATAAAATCAGTTACCGTTAAGTCGTAAGAATAATTCGCTTGTATGTTATTCCGATCCATATCATAAAAACTATCTAAATGATAACCTATATTAGAATGTTCTCCAAGAGCATCTAGTATTTTTCTATCCGTAATAAAGTTTCCATTTTCATCAACAATGTGCACTGCCTTTACATAGATTGTAGCAAAAAAAATGCAGCTTGTGAATAATACTGATAGTGTAATTATCATAGCTAAATTTGTTATTTTTTTCATATTCCTAAAATTCCTTAATTGCCTACAGTACTTTATAATTCCAGCCATTTACATCTTCAACAGAACCGTATTGGCCACCTTTTAATAGATACTGAATCTTTTCTCCTACAGGGCCAGCTTTTCGGTCGTTAAATACTTTTTCAACTCCGCCATGGGTTACACTTTCAATTGGTGTAATACCTGCTGCCGTTCCGGTAACAAAACATTCAATAGCATTTTCCATAACTTCATCTATAGAAACAAGTCTTTCTTCTGTTTTAATGCCTTGTTGTCCTGCAAGTGTTAATACGCTTTCTCTTGTAATTCCTGGTAAAATGGTGTCGCCAAGTTCAGGTGTTACAAGTGTTCCGTCTTTTAATACAAAAAACATGTTGCAAGAAGATCCTTCTTGAATGTATTTTTTTTCTTCTGCATCGAGGAATACAACTTCCATGTAACCTGCGCCTTCAGCTTCTTTTTTTGCTAAGATAGACATTACGTAGTTTGAAGCACACTTAATCCATCCTGTTCCGCCAGTTGTTGCACGTACACGCTTTGTGGTAATTGCCT
>CAYJHL010000236.1:0-2692 GCA_964369585.1 uncultured Treponemataceae bacterium
AGAATGAAATTTGATACTTCAAAACTGACATGGACAAGAGAACCAAAAGAATATTTTATTAGCAACGAAAAAATAGAAATAATAACAAATGCACACACAGATTTATGGCAGCGAACATATTATCATTTCCAAAATGATAATGCTCCTGTATTACAACTAAAAACCGATGAACAATTTTTTTCATTTATAGTTAAAACAAGTTTTGATTACAAGCAACGTTTTGACCAATGTGGAGTTGTTGTGTACTTAGACAGCGAAAATTGGTTAAAGGGATCAATTGAACACGAAAATGATAACTTTCAGCATTTAGGAAGTGTTGTAACAAATAAAGGATATTCAGACTGGGCAACTACTAATATTCCTGCAAACATTACTGAAATGTGGTATAGATTAAGCAGAAGGCAAAAAGATTTTTGCATAGAATGTTCTTCAGATGGCATACACTTTGAACAAATGAGGATTTGTCATATGCATGAAGCAAAAGATGTTATTACCTTTGGGATTTACGCATGTAGTCCCGAGGAATCTTCGTTCAAAGCTTCTTTTTCAAATTTCCAAATGGCTGAATGCCAGTGGCTTGCTCATGATGGGCAGCAACCAGACATCTAGAAAACCCTTGACGGAAAAATACTTATCACATACAATATGTAGATAGGAGAATACAATGCATATAACAGCCCTTTGCCTTTCAACAACATTACAACGAACAGCAATTTTCAAAAATGTACTTGATGGAGAAGTAAATAGATCTACTCATTTTAGACTTGATGCATCAGGAAAAGCAGTTAATGTTGTACGAGTATTAAACCAATTAGAAGAGTCTTGCGCTAGTGTGATTTGCCCGATTGGAAAAGAAAATGCAGATATCTTTCTAAATCTTTCCAAAATAGACAACCTTCTCGTAAAACCAATTAGCATACCTGGCTTTACCCGTGAATGTTTAACTATTATTGAAACCGATACTAAAACTGTCACAGAGCTTGTAATGGATGAGCCCGTTTTAAATGATACAAATACACTTTCAGAAATACATATCGCTGAAAAAAACTTACTTTTAACATTAAGCGACTCATTTCAAACAACAGATGCTCTTGTTTTTGCTGGTAGTAGGCCAAAAATATGGTCAGAAGATTTGAATGTTACAATTTGCAAGGAAGCTGTGCAAAAAGGTCTTTCAGTTTTAGTGGACTTTTGGGGTAAAGATTTGTTAGAAGTACTTTCTGTTTGCACTCCTGAAATTATTAAAATAAATGCAAAAGAATTTTGTGGAACATTTGGTTTGGCATGCGAAAATGATGATGAAGAATTGTTACAAGCCATTTGTGACAAAAGTAAAGAACTCCAAAACTGTATTGTTATCACTCGAGGAAAAGATTCAACTCTTGCGTCATACAAAGGGAAAGGATATTCACAACCAATAGAAACTGTAAACTTGATCAATTCAATTGGCTGTGGGGATTCCTTTTCTGCGGGCTTTTTATACGAATATCTTATAGATAAAACAAATGGAAAAGAAATTGATATTCAAAAAGCATTGAAAAAAGGCACTTGGTGTGCCGCTCGAAATGCAGAAGTAGAAAAGGTTGGATCTATTTATCCATAAGCGATAATTTTTACAGTGCGCATCCTCTAAAGTCTTCTATTTTAGAATAACCTTTTCGTGACATATAATCTTTTAGCCCCGCAATAATATCAATCATGCATGATGGGTTAGCAAAAGTTGCAGTACCCACTTGAAGGGCGCTTGCACCTGCCATAATAAACTCTACAGCATCTTGCCATTTTTCAATACCGCCAAGTGCTACAACAGGGATTTGTTCTTTCGCAGGAAGTTTTGCAAATGAAGAGCATACATCGTATACCATTCTAAGAGCGAGCGGCCTTATTGCAGGACCAGAAAGACCTGCTTTAATGTTGTTAAAAAGAGGCTTCCCCTTTTCTATATCGATAGACATAGCTTGGAAAGTGTTTACCATACTTATTGAATCGGCACCTGCTTCTCTAACCGCATGAGCAATAGACACAATATCTGCAGCATTTGGGCTCAGTTTTACCATTAGAGGAATACTAGTCACTTCACGCACTTTTGATGTTACCTCAGAAGCAGCATCACAGTCTAAGCCAAATGCCATTCCGCCAGCTTTTACATTTGGGCAGCTTATATTAAGCTCAATCATTTCAATTTTTTTACCGCTTTTAGTTATGGCATCATTGAGTAGTTTAGCTCCTTCAACGTATGTATCTATAGAAGAACCTGATAAGTTTACAACGGTAACAGGTTTAAAACTCATCATAGTTTCAAGTTCATGCTCAATAAAATGTTTGATTCCAGGGTTTTCAAGGCCAATTGAGTTTATTAAGCCTGAAGGAGTCTCAATAAGACGCACACCCTCATTCCCGCTCTTTGCTTCAAGTGTTAAACCTTTTGAGCAAATACCACCCAAAGCATTTACATCAATAATCCCATGGTATTCAGAACCGTAGCCAAAGGTACCAGAAGCTGCCATAAGTGGATTTTGAAATTGTACGCCTGCAATATTTACAGACAAATCTATATTTTTTTGCATAATTTCCTCTATAAATATATTCAATTAAAGTATTAGCTTAGCACCATCAAAAACAGGCCCATCTTTGCAGCATCGCTTATTGCCATCTTTTGTTGGGATTGTACAGCCTAAACAAGCGCCAACGC
>CAYJHL010000237.1:0-2672 GCA_964369585.1 uncultured Treponemataceae bacterium
TATATCCCTACAATACTTGGAACAACCCAACTTATTTTGTCTACAAAAGGGAGTGACGTATACTATGATGATCCAAGTGCGCTCAACGGGAAAACAGTTGCTACATCTTCTGGTAATCCGTATGAGGTGTATTTAGATAACTATTGCAGAGAAAACAATATCGCAATTACCTATAAGAGAGGCTCTGTAGATTCCTTTCTTGATATTCCAGCAGATTTTTACTTAATTACTACTATTGATAACAATGCTTCTGATTTACGAATGGTGCTCAACCTAGAAGTATTTGACCTTTTTCTTATTGCTGGGAAAGATCAAACTCAATTTGCAGATGACATGGCAGATGCAATACGTTTATCGGTATCAGCAGATGGAAATTTCTTAGAAGAATTGCAATTAAAGTATTATGGATCAAAAAATTTAACACGACGGTCTTTGACCCAGAATGAATTAGATTTGTTACGTAGTAAGACCTTAGTTTGCGGATATATAGACCATCACCAACCTATACAGTTTACTAATGAGAGTGGGGAATCAGATGGTATTAGTGTTGATGTAATGAACATGCTCGCAGAAAAATATGGTTTTACTATTGAGTATGTTCCATACAATCATGTAATGGATATCCAATCACATGAAAATTTTGACATGATCATCTCTGCTATAGGAGATTTTGAGCATGAAATGAAGCACTATACTCCTACAGAATCCTTTATGGAACTTCCATTAATGCTTTTTTCTGAAACTAACTATGTTGAGCAAATAGTTTCTGATAACTACGTAAGTGCAATCGGAATGTTAAACTATATTACAATTGATTACACTGATGTCGAAAGTAGGTATCCTAACAATACATTGAAATCATTTGAGACATTTGATGGTTTATTTGATGCATACATCGCAGGGGATGTTAAGGGTATTTTAGCTACTGAAAATGGTGCTGAATTTGCTCAAGCTGTACTGGGAGAAGAATCTCATATTATTCAAAGTACCGGTTTATCACTTCCTTTGCGTGTCTTCTTTTCAAGTAAATCTGAACATCTTACAGAGTATCTTGGAGCATTTAATATAATGTTTGAACATATTGAGCAAACTGCTCTTGACGAAATTGTTTCGATGCAGTCTGTGAGCTTTTTGCCTGAGTACTCAGCAATGAGTTTTATTAAAGAATATTTTGTTCATCTTGTTTTAATTTTACTTTCAATACTCCTTGCTATAATAAGTATTATTTTTTACCAACAAAATAAACGTAAAAAAGCAGTAATGGAAATAATCAATTATGATAGTTTAACAGGTCTTATCTCTTTATATAATTTTTCTGAAAAAGTGAAGGCTGTGTTACAAACTGCTAGCTCTAATGAATATGAAATTTTTGTATTTGATATTGACAATTTTCGTGCCATTAATGCCATCTACAGTAAGATCAAAGGAGATTTGGTTATTAACGCTGTAGCAGATGCTCTTAGGGAAGCATATAGAGGTACTCCTAGTTTAATAAGTAGAGTTGTAGCTGATCAATTTGTAATTTTTCATAAAGTAGGTGAAGGAAATACCATAAATAATGTTTGTGAAAATTTTATTAATACAGCGATAAAGTCTATAATGGGTGAAAAATATAGTTTTAGTTTATCATTTGGGATTTGCCTTATTGCAGATACAACGCTTGCAATAGATACTATTATTGATCATGCAGTAGCAGCCCATTTAAAAGGTAAAAATAAGTATACCATTACCTACATTACGTATGATGAAGAAATAGAAAAAGAATTACAGCTTAAAACAAACATTGTTCACCGAATGAAAGATGCATTAATTAACAATGAGTTCAAAGTTTTTTATCAGCCAAAAATAGTATTTGATTCTTTAAAGATTGGTGGTGCAGAAGCATTGGTACGATGGTTTGATTTAGATAATAGTATGGTAAGTACACCAGACATTTTTATTGGAATATTTGAATCAAATGGTTTTGTTGTGAATTTAGATTTACACGTATTTGAAGAAGTATGTAAGTTTGTTGTTCAAAATTGCAAAGAGCTCGACGTGCCCCTTATATCGGTTAATGTATCTACAGTGACTTTATTTGACGATAAATTTCCAGCAGAGTACTTTAATATAATAAATAAATATAATGTTGATCCTAAAAAATTAGAAATTGAAATAACAGAAAGTGCCATGACCTTAGATCAAAAAGTGCTTGTTGAAAAAGCGAAACAAGTACGAGATTTTGGACTATATTTATCAATAGATGATTTTGGTGCTGGAGAATCATCTTTAAATAGATTAAACTCTGTGGTCGCTGATACTATAAAGTTGGATAGAGCGTTTTTAGAATATAATATCACAGAAGAAAGAGGATCTATCGTAGTTGACACTGTAATAAAAATGGCCAAACAGCTTAATATGAAAGTTGTTAGCGAAGGCGTAGAAACGGCAGAACAAGTAAAATGGCTGAAAAGTCTAAACTGTGACTATGCTCAGGGTTATTTTTTTGAAAAACCTATGAAAACAGAAGATTTTAAAGATCTTCTCCGTTCAAATAAATCCTATGGCATTAGCTAGATGTATATAAATGTTCTTGCTCTACTTTCCTTACACTTCAAAGGCACACTCTGCATTACTGGAAAATGCTTGTAAGCTTTCTATAGAAGTTTTTACCATCATGGCAGATGCTTCAT
>CAYJHL010000238.1:0-2670 GCA_964369585.1 uncultured Treponemataceae bacterium
ATTCGTCGCCCGTTTTAGGCATTGTATTTTTAGTCCATTGTATATTTTCCATACTCTTATGATATCACACATTTAAAAAAACGCAAGAGGTAAAACGGCAAAAAACTAAAAATATTTTAGAAAAACTAAAAATTTTTTAGGCACAAAGATGAAGGAGATAAAAAAAAGCACACAAGAGTGAATCTTGTGTGCTTTTAGACTTAATTAAAATTTATGGAGCAGAGTCCCCCCAGTGTATGTTCGCTGTAGGAATAGCATTTGCCCAAAGACTATTCCACCCATCAGGCTTATTCGCTTCAGTATATGTTGTATAAATATTAATGCTTGTACAACCATTAAATGCATTTACCCCTATTTTGGTAACTGTAGTAGGTATAGTTGTTACACCAAGGCTTGTGCAATCTTGAAATGCCGCTTCTTGTATTTCCTCTATATATGGCGAAAACACAACTGTTTGTAAAGACTTGCAATTCTTAAATACATCTTCTTTTATTACAGTAATTGCATCTGGGAAAGATACTGATGTTAAGGCACTTCCTTCAAAAGCCCCAGAATTAATCACCGTCACAGTAGAAGGAATTGTTATTGTCTCTATTCCACTATTCATAAAAGTATCTGCATGTATTGTGGTTACCTTCTCACCTATGGCAACAGTTTTTAAAGCAGTAGTACCTTTAAAAGCACGAGCACCCAAATATGTCACACTATCGCTAATTGTAGCACTTTGCAAAGAAGTACAACCATTAAATACATCATCAGGAAGCGTCATGAGGCTTCCTAGAATACTAACACTTGTAATTACAGTATTATTTGTAAAGACAGAAGCCGCAATCTTCCCTACATCCGCGAGCCCATTTGTTCCATTATCGTGGGAGCTTGGAATTACAACATTAGTTCCTGTGCTTGTATCAACACCATTTACAATATAGTAATTGTCTTGAGTATGATATTCATAGGTAATAGTTGCATTATCACCACCCGAAGAAGGCCTATCAACAGTAATACCTGTGTCCCATCCGGCTTCCCATCCACTTGGTTCAGAACCTTGTGCATATGGACTTGTTACTGTTAAATTCGAACACTCAGAAAATGCAGTTGCAGAAACAGTCTCAATATCTGTTGTCAATGTAATTTCCTGTAAAGCAGTACAGCCAGAAAAAATTCCAGAAGGAAGATCAGTTATATTAGCAGGAATATTGAAAGTCTGCAATGAGGTACAATTCATAAAAGAGTCAGAGCCCAAGGAAATAATCCCATCATGTAAAGTAACATTTGACAAAGCAGAACAACCTTTAAAGGATGAATTTCCAATTTGAGTTACCCCTTGAGGAATAACTACTGTTGTAATCTTCAAACAATTTGCAAAAGCCGACGAACCAATTACACCACTTACAGTGCTTGGAATATTTATTGTTTCTAAATTTGTACAACCTGAAAAAGCCTCATTACTAATTGTTGTAAGTCCCTCAGGAAGTACAATAGATTTTATTGTTGTTTTATTTTCAAATGCACCCCACCCAATTTCTTTTACAGGAAAGTTTCCATTTGATCCATCATACATTGCAGGGATTTCAATACTTTCAGCACTTCCAGTATAACTACTAACTTCATAAGCATCTTCATTGAATATTTTTGCAAAGGCCAACCCAGGATCTAAACCTTCATTAACAGTAAAATCAACTGTTGCAGTTAATCCTTCATAGTTATTTGTTTCTACGACTGTTGCAACAAGTGTATATTCTCCCGCTTCTGTAGGTACTGTTTCAGAACCAGCCCCAGCACCACCGAATTCTTTATATGTAAACAAAACATCACCAAACTTTGCAGTCCCAAGAGGATCGCTCGGACTTTGACCTACTTCCCAATCCGCAATACTTGGCGGTACTGCCCAACTATTTGCAGCTTGTGTAATTATCCATGCCACTTCTATACTATCAGAAGAGCCTCCTTCCCACATGTAGTTATTAGGGGCTTTTAACAACACAGTTACATAATGAGTACCAGCCTCTTGTTTTCCTGCATCAGCAGAATCATACTGCATTATACTTTCATCAAAAGTATCAAAAAGAGGTAATTGAGCCTCTCCCGTATATACAGAACTTGAAATTATAGCTTTGCCAACAGGTTTTTTTGTAATTGTCCATGTAACAGTTTTTGGATCATTAAACCCATCACTCCAATTGTAATTTACCTCATCTATTAGTGAAATAATTACAGTATATTCACCGGCATCTGTTTCAGTTACCTCTCCGTCAATATTCATTTTAGTTGCATCAAAGCCACTTAAGCTATAGGTAAGTTCAGAGCCTGTATATACTTGCGGTATATCAGTTGGAATTGGAAGAACATTTAGTTCAAACCAACGAGCATATAAAACAATATCTCCTGTAGAGTCTTCCCTTATTATGGTTTTTTGCTCTCCCCAATCATTATCAGCCGTGCCATCTTCAGTCCACCAACCGCCAAAGTTAAAGCCATCTCTAGTTGCATTTTCTAAAACAATCGTTCTTTCTCCGCTTGTGTATTCATCGGGGTTATCATCATGGTTTTCACCCCCATCCAAGTGGTAGGTGATTTTATACTCAACCCCAGAATCATCATTATCATCATCATCGTCATTATCATCTGTTTCTACTTCGGAAAGAGGACCTATTGTTAGAACATTTTCAC
>CAYJHL010000239.1:0-2669 GCA_964369585.1 uncultured Treponemataceae bacterium
TTTTCCTTGCCTCCAACACGATTCGAACGTGCGACCTGCGGATTCGAAGTCCGACGCTCTATCCAGCTGAGCTACAGAGGCAAACCGTTGCTCCTTTCAAACAACGTAAGATATAGTACCTTATTTTTAGATTTGTGTCAATAAAAACAATAAAAAAATCTACATTGTTTTACTAGTGAGCCAATTCTGTTCAAATTCAGATACCGGAATTGGTTTACTATAGTAATAGCCTTGTATAATTTCACAACCAATAGTTCGTAAAAATTCTACTTGAGCCAAAGTTTCAACACCTTCTGCTACTGTTGGAATACCTAATTTTTGCGTCATATGTGCAACACTTTCAACAATAATTGCAGCTCGTATTGCTTCATCAGTAGATGTTACAAAACTTCTATCAAGTTTAATTACATCAACTGGCAAGCTGTGTAAAAGACCTAATGATGAATAGCCAGAGCCAAAATCATCCATTGAAAGCTTAAAGCCTCTATCATGTAAGTCATTAAGAAGGCTACGAACTACGCCTTCATTTTCAAGGAACACACCTTCTGTTAACTCTATTTCAATAAAACTCTTATCTACCCCATAACGATTGGCAATTTCTTCAATTTTTCCAGCAAAGTTATCCATCTCTAAATGCCTACGAGAAAAATTAACTGATATTGGGATAAGATTAAGACCACTCTTTTCCCATTTAGAAAGTACTTCGCATACCCTCTCTAACATGTACATATCAAGTTCGACTATAAATCCATTGCTTTCAAATAAGGGAATAAAATCATTCGGAAAAATCATTTTCCCATCTGACTCTTGCCAGCGCACGAGTGCTTCTGCCCCTACTGCGCGACCATCACTTACGTGACATTTTGGCTGTAAAACCATTTTAAATTCTCTATTAGTCAAAGCAATTTTTTGCTTATTTGTAATTTCGGTAGAACGCATAAGTTTTTTTGTAAACTCTTCAGAATAATCGCATACTGATCCACCTTCAGTATTTTTTGCATGACTATGAGCTAAAATTGCTTTATTAACAATAGTATTAATATCTTCTTCATTGTCTTCAATTTCGTAGCGACCATACCTATAGTTTATAGAATGGTTTTCAATTTCAGGAATCATTGATCTAAAAATTGCTTCATAACCAAAGCGTGTAGTTTCTAAATCCTTAAAAAGCTCATAGGTGCCAAACAGTAAAAAATCATCTCGCCCTATTCTACATTGTTCAAATATTTTATCTGGCACAGCTTTCCCAGTATTAGCAATAGCCTTTAATACCTTATCGCCAACTGTAAAATCATAAAAGTCATTTATAGACTTAAAATTGACAATATCCAGCTGAACCATGGTAAATTTCATGTATGGATATTTTTTTAGTATTGATTGAACGTCCTTCTTAAACTTTGTCAAATTTGGAATACCTGTTAGGTTATCATAGTAGGCAGCCCTTTTTATAGCCTTGCGACCAGAAGTTCGAAGTAAAATTATAAATAACATGGTAGCAAATATTCCAAGTATTAATTTCATGTTAAAGGAATTTACTTCAGCTAGTATTACTGCGATATCTTCAAAAAGCACTTCTTCTGGTATTACTAACATTATGGACCAACCCGTAAAAGGTAATGGTCTGTAATCCGCAATCCTCGTTTGGCCACCTACAGTATAGGTTACCGTTCCAGTTTTACCTTGAATAATATTAATAATCACATCTTGTACATTACTATCTAAAAATGTTGACTCGCGCAATGTATTAAAAACATTATTTGTAGATAATGTATAGGTATTTTCAGACTTAGCAATAATAGTCCCACTATCATCAAGAATAAATGAATAGGCATTATTATTAAAAGATGGATGTAATAAATCATTCAGATAGGTTAAAGAAAACTCGGCTGCAACAAGTCCTGCAATTTTACCAAATTCAAAAATTGGAGTAGCCACTAAAACAACAGTATCTTCAGAATAAAATGATTTTTGCGGTAAAGAAATGAGAGTTTTGCCTAGTAATATTTCATTAAAAAAAGTATCATTTTCAAACTGAACTGGAAGGCCACTTGAAACTATACCTTTTTGGTTTGCATCCAAAATAGTAATATTATTAAAATTATAATAGCTTTCTATCACATTTAAGTAATCAAGAATATCTTCTTTTTCATAACCCAACACAACTAAGGAATAAGCAATACTTTTAATAGAGGCAATATCATTTCTTATTTTTGACGCTAAACTTTGTTGTTGTTGAGCAGCTACTTCGTCTAAGGTTCTTGCAGCAGTTTGGGTAAGCTGAGAGCTAATTCTTGTATTGTACAGATATGCGCCATATATAACATAAACCGTTACTAAAAAAAATGCGAGTATAATTATAGTGTTTCTGACACGTTTGATAAATGTATTTTTTTTAGGATTAGTGTCGGTAAGTGTATCACTCATTAAAATAATAGTACTCATAATCTCATAAACAGTCAAGACATAAGTATGAATTAATCAGTATATATATTATAATTCCATATAATCAAAAAGCAATTATGTACATTGAAAATACATGTGTTAAAAAAAGAAAACTTCTTAAAATAATCTTAAAAAAGACTTGTTTTTTTTTAAAAAGTATTGAAAAAAAAGCGTAAAATCATTAGAATACCGTATGTTAAATACTTTTAAGGATGCCCCTGGCGAGA
>CAYJHL010000240.1:0-2651 GCA_964369585.1 uncultured Treponemataceae bacterium
TAAATGTTACAGCTAAAATATTTCTAGGATCAATGTCTTTTTCTTTTATAAGATGCGCTATTTTTGTAGTAATTACACGTGTTTTTCCTGACCCTGCACCCGCTAAAATTAATAGCGAAGTGCCTTCGTGAATTACCGCATCCTTTTGCTCATCATTTAGAATAGATAAATAATCAAGATTTGACATAGTTCCCTACCGAATCCACTCCACGCACACCGGTTATTTGCACTTTTATTACTGAGCCTGGCTTTATTTTTTCTACATCATCAAAGTCGCTATCGTATAAAATTACACACGCGCCATCTACTTCAGGAGCTTGATACCATGCCCTGCCTAAAGCCACGCTTTCACCTTCGATAAGTTCTTCTATCAAAACATCATAGGTAGTTCCTACATGAGCATGGAGCTTTTCTTCAGTGATTATACTTTGTGCGCTTTGTAAGGTATCTACACGAGATTTTGCAACCTTAGCAGAAACGCGGTTTTTCATATTGTAAGATGCAGTTCCTTCCTCTCGGCTATAGGAAAAACATCCCGACCAATTAGGTCGAATTGTCTGTAAAAATTCTAAGGTATTTTTTGAAGCCTCATCAGTTTCACCAGGAAAACCACATAAAAAAGTTGTCCTAAGTGAAGCATCAGGTAGAACACTTCGTATGTCAGTCACAAGCTTTTCATATATTTCTTTAGAACCTTTTCTGTTCATAGTAATAATAACATCATCATCACCAGATTGAAAGGGTATATCGAAATAATGCAGAAACCTTGCGTCCTTTTTTATTATTGGTAAAATGTCACGCGGGAAATGGTCAGGGTGGATATATAGTAAGCGAACCCAAAAATCGCCCTTGAGTTCCGAAATTTTTTCTAAAAGTGTCGCCAAGGGGCTTTTCCCAATTGCATTCCAATCAAATGATTGCTGCTGTTCTTTCGTAAAATGCTCGCTTCCAAAGGCAGCTAAATCTTGCCCAATTAAATTAAACTCAAAAATTCCTTTTGAATGCAATGATTTTATTTCTTCTACAATAGAATCAATTGAGCGACTTCGTAAACGACCTCGAATAAGCGGAATTGCACAAAAAGAGCAATAATTATCACAGCCTTCAGTAATTTTTATATACGAACTTGCAGGGTAATCAAAAAGATTTGTTCTCGACCCATCGCATACCCCTATTTGGTCATAGGTTTCTACAGGCCTATTGCCCTTTTCCATTGAGTCAACTAAATCATCTATTTTTGATAAATCGCCATTCCCAAATATGCCATCTACTTCTGGTAAATCTGCTTCAAAAACATCGGCATATCGCTCTGCTAAGCAACCTGCCATAAGTATTTTTGCCTTGGGATAACTTTCTCGAGCAGCAATCACTGCATCTAAGGATTCTTTTTTTGCGCTTTCAATAAAGCCGCAAGTATTTACTACAATAAGATTTGCATCTTCTCCATCACTTACCAACTCCCATCCTTTGCTTTGCAAACGATGAGTAATAAGCTCTGCATCAACTTGATTTTTTGCACAACCGTGCAAATCCATGTAAAATGTTTTATTCAATATCCATTACCACAAGTTTGTATACACCATCTGCTTCTTTAATCCAGCGTATATCTTGTGCAGATACCTCTCCAGGTAAACCTACTTCAAGATCATAACTTCGACCATCAGCAATGAGTTCCATAGTAACTGCATTGGAGTTTGACATCCAAAGGCGAACAGCATTATTAGCTTGCATTATTAAATCATCACCTGCCATGAATAAGGTTTCTACAGGTTCGTTTCTATCTGAAATATATCTCTGTAAACAAACGTCTCGAAAAGAAGCATTTATAGTAAAAGGATACGCTCTATTGTCTTCTAAAATTACTGTTTGTGCCAAGGTTGTGGGTAATTCAGAAGCTAAAGCAACTTCGTCGCCGTCTTCAAGCCCTAGAGGAGAAGCGGTAACTGAATGAGTAGTTAAAAAAGCACGAATTTCTGCACCCAGCTTTGCATCTGTGTTTGAAATATCTGATAAGAATATCGTAAAATCAGTACCGTTTTTACCATCAACATCAATTTCAAGTTCTTCACCAAGTTCAACAAATTGTAATCCAAGAGGAGTTTCAAATGCTAACGCATTTAATGTATCGGTAACATCAAGATATATAGTTTCGTCAGAGATTCGCAAAGAGAGCCTATCTCCTTCATAAAGCCTCTTTTGAAAAGGAATTGCAGAAAGGGCATATGTTTCGCCTTGTGTTTTTGCTAAGTTAATAGCATTTTCTTGCATTTGTCGAGGAACAATAACGAGGAAATACACAAGAACTAAAGCGGATATACATACAGTTAAAGCACTTGCAGCAATAATTATTATACGCTTAGTATAATTCTTCTTGGGATGCAAAAGTGTAACCGGAGTCGGTGTTTCTTGAATGAGTTTTGCATTAAACAACTTTACTATATAAACAGAGTCTATACCCAAATAATCACAATAATTGCGTAAAAAGCCCGTTACATAGGTATTACTTGGAAAAATATCAGTTCTTTCATTTTCTAATGCTTCAATGTAATGCTTCGAAATAGTTGTATCCCTTGATACCATATCAATAGATATATTCTTTTCTTCTCTTTTTTCTCTTAAGATTGCTCCAAAATTTTCCATCTCTTCCCACT
>CAYJHL010000241.1:0-2622 GCA_964369585.1 uncultured Treponemataceae bacterium
ATTTGAGTTTGAATTTGAATCGCAGGCTAGCAGAATTTTTGCAGAAGCAAGACGAGGGGGATTTTTTTATGATTTTTTTTGAACTCAAAAATAAGTATTATAACGAAATTCTAAACTTAAATCTGGCGATTGAAACTAAAAAAAATCGAATAGTAACAGCAAATCTAACAATTTTTGATCAGGAAATAGAAATTGGATATGAGGAAAAGAACAAAATTTCGAAGCTTATTATCAATGGTTCTGATTTTTTGGAAGAGAACATTCTATATAGGCAATTTATGAATTTCTTACCAGAAATATCTATTAGTGAAGAAAAAAATACTAAAGAAGAAGGTATGTATGTGAATTCTTTTGCAAGATATCGAAATCGTGAAAATATCTATAGGAAAAGAATCACTGATAGTTTAAAGGAGAAATCACATAGCAATACTTCTGTTGAAACGATTTCGAATATTGCTAGAAAAATTTCAGCAATAGTATCAAAAACACATTTCAAGGATATTTTAACTTCTATATCCGAACCTAAAAGTATTTCTAAATATTTAAAAGAAACAAGCAACAATAACGCTGAATTTAATAAATTAAATGATATGGTCGTATTATCAAATTTAAATGATATTATTGATATATTTAATGGTATTTTAAAAAATAGTGCCTCAAATATTTTTTATGCAAAGCCTCTTCGTGCAGATGTGCAACGTTATTATAGGATCCAGGGATTAAATATAAATGAAATTTCGCCTTCAGGTGAAAATATTCCCATGTTTTTAAATAATTTAAGTAAAACCGAAAAATTGAATTTTATTGAGTTTACACAATCTTGGTTTGGCTTTAATTATGATATAACGCAGTCTACAGGTCATGTGTCGGTGCAGATAAAAACTTCTGAAAACGATAGCGGTATAAATATTTCTGATGTCGGGGTAGGATATTCACAAGTACTGCCAATAATAGCAAATTTGTGGTTACTTTCAAAACAGCGAAGTAAGGGTTATGGAGTTTCTGATAAAATTTTTGTCATAGAGCAACCCGAGTTGCATCTACACCCTGCGTTTCAAGCAAAGCTAATCGATGCATTTGTCGGTATTGCAAAAAAACATCGAATTAAATTAGTTATTGAAACTCACAGTGAAACTATGCTGAGCAGGCTTGGAAATCTAATTGCAAAAAAGCAATTAGAGAGTAGTGATGTAAATGTCTATATTTTTGATAAGGGCAATGAATCAAAAACAACAATAAATAAAACGGAATATAACGAAAAGGGCAAACTGCAAAACTGGCCAGTAGGTTTCTTTTCGCCAGATATGTAGTAATGCTACTTTATATAGATGATTCAGTAGTAGAAACTTTGAAGTCAGGTGGTTTAACCTTTCATTCAGATATAATAAGAAATATAAATGATATTGCCCTATCATTTTATAATGGAAAACATTTGATATCTGGAGAGCTTCAAACTTTTGAGTATTTGGCACAATCAGAATTGTTGGATAAGATACCAAAACATATATTCCAATTCCTTTTGGACAAATACTCATATTATGATTTTGATTCTATCGTAGATCAAAAGTTGATTGTTTATGCTAACCATCCTGCTATAGAATTGAATGACAATTATTCGATTTGTATTAATAGCTATATAGATTTTGATAAAAGTGTTTTAATATCCGAAAATCTAAATGATTGTGAGTTTTATGTAAAGCTAGCAAGGAAGATCAAGGAAGAAAAATCACGATATTCTAAAGATTTAAATCTAATAGATTTAGAATTAAAACAAATTCATTGTGGTGGTTCATTAGCATATGATACAACAAAAAATGAATTGGATCACAACAAATTTGTACTATTAATAATGGATAGTGACAAAAAATACAAAGAAGATAATTTTGGAAGTTCCTGTAATGAAGCAAAAAGGATTTATGATGAATTTTCAAAACTTCAAAATAAAGTAATTAACTTAGAAATAATTAATTGTAGAGAAAAAGAGAATCTCATACCCCCATCCTGTTTACTATTATGTAAGAATTTAAATGGGATGGAGATTTTTTTAACATGTTTGTCGAATTTTGAGAGAAATTCTGAACATGAGGAGTTTCTTAGATATTTAGATATAAAAGATGGTGTGAAAGTTAAAGAATATAGTATGCACAAAGAACGGTTTGCGGCTTCTTATGATCTAATTAATTCTAAGGGATTGCTTGCTAATGTTGAAAATTGTACAAAAAAAGAGTTTGATGAAGAGAAAGTAACACATGGAATTGGAGGCAAATTTTTAAATAGTTTTTGTGCAGATGTTTTAGATAATGGAATAGAACATGATATTATAAATGCACAAGACCATTCAGCTCCTGAAAGTGCGATTAATAAACTTTTGGAAAAGCAAAGAAGATCTGCTGATTTATTATTACACATACCACCATACATAGAAGGGGATTGGATTAAAATATATACTATAGTATTAAGGTTTGGATGTTCTTTTTCAGTGGAAGAAAGAAAAAATATAATTTTCTAGGAGTACGAAAAACTGTGTTGAGAGGAAAAAATGTAAAAAAAGTAAAATTTTTCCATGGCTTTCCTATACACACGCTAGAGCATGCGGCTGTTAACCGCAGGGTCGTTGGTTCA
>CAYJHL010000242.1:0-2602 GCA_964369585.1 uncultured Treponemataceae bacterium
TAGCACAAAACTCGTTTAGTTTGGTTCAACATCGTGTTGAACTGCTTTAAAAACTAATATTTGATGGCATGTTACGTAAGATGTAACGTCCTGTTACATCTTACTATCGAGTTTTGCGATATCGAAGTTAAGTGAATAGCACAAAACTCGTTTAGTTTGGTTCAACATCGTGTTGAACTGCTTTAAAAACTTATGTTAGATGGCATGTTAAAGGTGCGGGAGCCGTATTCTTTATCGAGCATAAGTAACGCATCTCCAGAGCTACCAGCAATTTTTAATCTTCCAATAATATCAGAAACTGTTTTTTCTTCTTCTATTTGTTCAGAAATAAACCACTGAAAAAAGCTTTCAGATTTTATATCAGATACAGCTCTAGCTTTTATGAAAATATCTGTAATTGACTTTGTAACAAGCCTTTCATGTGCATATGAAGCTTCAAAAATATCTAAAATTGAATCCCATTTACCTTCAGGTTTTTTTATTGTTTCAAGTTCAATTGCATATCCTCTATCTTGAATATAATTAATCATATATGCAGCATGAGCCATCTCTTCTTTAACTTGAGTTCTCATCCATTTTTCAAATCCAGAGTAACTGTTTTCAGAACACCAACCTGACATAGCCAAATAAAGATACGCTGAATAAAGCTCTTTATTTACTTGCTCTTGCACCATTTTTAGTACTTCTTGATTCATTTCTTATCTCCTATAATAATGTATACTTTAATTATGAAGCACAAAGTTCTATTTGTCAAACACAATTTTGATTTTTTTTTTACACATCTATCTACATAATTTATTTGCTTGCTTTTATTTAGTATATTATATATAATCCGGCTATGCTTTGTAGGAGGGGAAATGAGTAAAATACCATTGTTAGGAACTAAACACTTTTACAAGAAAGCATTAGCAATAGCTTTACCAGTTATGCTTCAACAATTTATTACTGCTTTAGTATCTCTCGTTGATAACTTTATGGTTTCTGCTTTAGGTGATTCTATGATGGCAGCAGTAAATGTAGCAAATCAATTTAATTTTTTATTTTTTGTTTTATTAAATGTTATATGCTCTGCAGGAGGTATATACTTAGCTCAATACAAAGGCGCACAAAACGAATGGGGAATGAAGCAGGCATATCGTTTTAAAATTATTTTATCTGTATGTATTGGTGTCGGTTATTGGGCTGTTCTTTTTTTTAATCCTGCATTTTTAATAAATATAATGACCCATGGTAATTCAGCTCAAGTTGAACTTGTAAGTCATGGATCTGATTACATGAAAATTATAGCCTTTACAGCTCTATTTATGCCATTTTCATTTGCAATTGGAAGTTCATATCGTGAAGTAGGTAAACCTACAATACCGCTTGTAATATCAGTTTGTGCTACTCTTATAAACACCTTTTTAAACTGGGTGCTAATTTACGGTAATTTAGGTGCTCCAAGACTGGAAGTTGAGGGAGCAGCTATCGCGACAGTTATTGCTAGGGCTTCTGAAGCCATTGCCTTTATCATTTATGCAAAGGTGAGAAAAACTGATTTTTATGTTGGTTTTAGAAAAATGCTTAAAGTTGATATTTCTATGTTTATTGAAATAGTTCAGAAGTCAACCTTAGTATTTTTTGCAGAAATTACATGGGTTAGCTCTGAAATGTTCATGACTGCATTGTATAATAGTAGAGGCGGAGCTGAAAACGTTGCAGGCATGGCGGCCGGTTTTGCTATAGCAAACATTTTTTATTTGGTTTTTGCAGGAATCCATACTGCCACAGCAGTTTTAGTAGGTAATAGGTTGGGAGCAGGTCATTTACAAGAAGCTCAAGCAAGAGCTAAGTGGATTATGAGTGGCTCTTTTATTGCGGGAATAGTATTAGGCTTATGCATGATGTTTTCAACGTTAGCTATTCCATTGATTTATGCTAATTTGACTGACGATGCTCATGCTATAACAAAACACCTGCTATATGTTGTTGGATTTTACATGCCAATATGGGCATTATTAAACTCACAGTTTGCTGTTTCGAGATCTGGTGGAGATGCGGTATTTGGTGTTGTTGTTGATGTTCCTGTTAGTATCTTGCTTTTTGCCTCGCTAGCTCTTGTACTTACTTATTATACCAGCGTGACTGCACCTTATATTTTTGGCTTAGCAAAGCTTACAGATTTTTGTAAAGTTGCACTTGCATTTTATATTCTTTCAAAAAAACGATGGGTTAGAAAACTTACCAAAGACAGTCATGCATAGCCTAATTTTGTTATTTATAATAAAATACCTTGACAATATAAATATATAATTTTATAATAAATAACAAATTAATGTGTGGGCGAAAATAATGGATAACTTAGGTCATAGTGCTTGTATTTTTATTAAGAATCTCATGGAAAAGTACTTAGTTGAGCATGATTACGAAGCAATGAAAAGTGTTCTCCATAAAGATATTTCATGTATAGGCTCAGGGGTAGATGAACTTTGGAATGGCTTTGAAGATGCTTGTACTAAATTGGAAATACTATCTCGCTTTGATAATATAGATTTCACCATTGAAGATAATTGGTATGAAGCTGAAGAGTTAAATGAACACGATGTCATAGTTTATGGTGAAG
>CAYJHL010000243.1:0-2552 GCA_964369585.1 uncultured Treponemataceae bacterium
TCAGTTCAGTTCAGTTCTGTGCGTTACAATTATGCATAAATAGAAAAGATATACAAAAACTGCAATTAAAACCGCAAAAAGAGCGCCCGTAAGGGCGCACTTTTTGCGGTTTTTTTATATTTAAATAAAAAGAAAGGAGGAATAATGAAGGACGAAAAAACGATTGCAAAAGAATTAGTAGAGGGTCAAGAGAAAATTTTTAATGGTATATGCGAGTTTAAAATAAAGCAGTATTTATATTCAATTGAAATTTCAAATGAAAATTCAATTGATGAAGAGTATCAAAAAAATTATATTGACTTTTATACATTAAGTGGCACTACAGAATGGAAAAATCTGTATTTTGCTTTGCTGAAAGAAAATATACGTGAGCATGAAACCATTGAGAGTAGTGAGACATACTTTGTACTGTTTAAAAAGTTGTCAAGAATTTTATATGAAGAAAATAGTACAAAAGAACACAAGAGGCATCAATTTTCATTTATTACAAAACTGTTGCACACGCTAAATAGAAATTTTCCAATATATGATAGTCATGTGAGGCAAGTACTAGATTTAGAAGATGTGTACACAATAAGTGGAATTGACAACAAAATAAAGAAAAGCATTGAAATAATGAAAGGTGTAATAAATAGGTATTCAGAGTTAGAAGAAATTGAAGATGTAAAACAATTATTTACAAATTTTGATAATAAATTTCCATTAGCAAAAGATTTTACCAATACCAAAAAGCTTGATTACATGCTTTGGGTACTGGGGAAAATACAGTTAGAAGAAAAAGAAAATAAAAAACAACAATAGGAGTAAAAAATGAAAAAAATTGTAATTTTGGTAAGTCTAGCTTTAGTGCTTGGCTTAGTAATTAGCTGTCCAAACGACACGCCCACACCTGCGGATCCAACGCCCACACCTGCGGATCCAACACCGGTGTTTAACCCTGTAAGTGGAACAGATCTAGAACAAGGTGATGAAATTTCAATTACCAGTGCAAGAGACGGTGTGCGAATTTATTACACCACTGATGATAGTGATTATACAGGGTATAACTGGATACAATACAATCCAAATGAAAAGCCATCAATAGATTTTGGAAGTGCAGAAAGCGTAACCTATAAAGCTATTGCAGTAAAAGATGGAATGGATAACTCTAGTGTAGTAGAAGCAATATATAATAAAATGGAAAAACTAGCCATTCCTGTATTTGAACCAGAGACAGGATCGTATATTGTAGAGCAAAAGGAGATTAGTTTAACAAGCATTGCAGGTGCAAGTATGTACTACACCACAGGAACAAGCGAGTTTGATGGAGAAAACCCAGTAGGAAATGGGTGGGTAAAGTATGATGAAACTGCAAAGCCCAAAGTAGCCTTTGGAAGTGAAACAAGAGTAAACTACAAAGCAATAGCGGTAAAAGCTGGGATGACAGATTCAGACATAGCAACAGCACAATATTATTTAGAAGGATCTTTTGATGATCTAACAAGCCCCACCGTTGGAACCATGAAAGCCATAAGAGGCGGAAGCTTTGCGCGCGATGATGATGCTACAGGTTCTGGAACTGACACAATCGCTATAACTGTATCAAATTTTTACCTAGGGGAAACGGAAGTAACACAGGGGCAGTGGGAAGAAGTGATGGGAACCACCCCTAGCAAATTTACGGGAAGTGCTAACCTTCCTGTTGAGATGGTAAGTTGGTATGATGCAATAGCGTTTTGTAATGCATTGAGTAGGGAAGAAGGTTTAATTGATGAGCAAGTGTATTATAAGGATGCAAGCTTTACAACTGTAATAACGGAAACGAATAATACAGGGGCCGTATATGCAAACTGGGACGCCAACGGCTATCGCTTACCGACGGAAGCAGAATGGGAGTATGCGGCAGGAGGCGGAAGTGGAACACGCACTGACTATGCAGGCACTGGCAACGGAAAGGAAGTCGGAGAAAACCCGCTAAGCGACTATGCAGTGTATGGCGGTAGTAGTGCCGGAGTAACAAGCAGTGCTATTGTAAAAGAAGGAAGAATTGCAAATGGCCTTGGACTCTATGATATGAGCGGGAACGTAGCAGAATGGTGTTGGGATTGGTATGCAAGCTCGTATGATGAAAGTGCAACTGATAATCCTACAGGTCCTGCTTCAAGCCCTTTATCGTTCCGTGTTTTCCGTGGCGGTGGCTGGGGCAGTAGTTGGTCTGAGCTGCGCGTGGCCGAGCGCGGCTACAACAGTCCTAGCAGTCTGTATAGCAGCCTCGGCTTCCGTGTGGCTCGCTCTGTTGCGCCCTAAGGTAAAGGAGGGGAGTGTAGGCAAAAGCGAGTCTCGTCAAGAGACGAAGCGATAAGCCTACACGAAAGAAAGGGAAAAGGTAATAAAGGGGGTGCGGGGGATTATTCCCCCGTATATTTCAAATTATAATAAAATAGGGATTTTCCATAAGGCTCGAACCGCGTGTATCGTGGCGGCAGTTGGAACAATTCAGGTTTATTAGAAGCAGCCGATGGTGATTTTGTAAAAAGTTGCCATCGGGTTTTTTTTATGGTATTTGTGTGGAA
>CAYJHL010000244.1:0-2550 GCA_964369585.1 uncultured Treponemataceae bacterium
TATATTATCGCATATGATACCTCCTGATAATAAAGAATAGTTATGCGCTAACAACAACATAACTATTCTTACCATGCGATTTTACTTTATACATTGCATTATCTGCAGATGCATAGATTTCATCTAAACTTCGAGTACCTTGAGAGTCATAAAAAGCACCAACAGAGCAAGAAATTTCAATTTCTCTGTAAGTAAATGATAAGGCCTCTACTACTTTCGCAGAAATTGCCTCAATTCGTTCTTGAGACGTAATGTCTGACACAAAAGCTGCGAACTCATCGCCGCCTAGCCTACCAACCATGTCTTCATGTCTAAAAACTGTTCTTAAGCGTGCTCCAACATCTCGTAAAACTTCATCACCAGCAGGATGCCCATAACGATCATTAACTTCCTTAAAATTATCTAAATCAATAACAAAAAACACACGGCTTGTATTGCCTAGTTTATTTTTTAAAATATCTTCTAAAAATGACTCTAAACCAGAACGGTTTAATAAGCCAGTAAGAGAATCTGCATGAGCCTTTTTATAAGCTTCTTTTATTTTCGTTTCTTTTTCACTTATATCCATAATAACTACATGAAATACATCCATCTCTCTATCATAAGAGGCGATATCATGAATTAGAATATGCATGCCATCTTTTCGTCGAATAGTGTACTCATAATCTATAGTCCCATTTTCATCAATGGTCACTGCAAAAACTTTTTTTAATATTTCGGTTAAATCATCTACGACAATCTCAGAAAATTTGTTTTGAAATAAAGAACTAAACTCATCTTTTGTATACCCAATTATTGAATAAAAAGCTTCGTTTGCTTCTAGAACGGTGGAAAATGGATCATTTTTACAAATAGCTAGTCCGCTTGCAAACTTTTCAAAATTAAAGCTTGGTTGCATTGTATGTTACCTCAAGTTCGATAGATTCATATTTACAGTAGTTAGTATTTTTTAAATATATAAATATAACATCAAAACAAGAAAAAGGTTACAAGAGAATTATTAAATTATACCAATTTTAAAATAGAGTTTATATTTGCAACGGCCAAATCATACCCATGCTGGTAATTTTTTTCTATTTGTGCTAAATCTTTTTCAAAAGAATTAAGCTTGTATTCAGGCTGAATGACCACAATGTTTTCACTTTGCATTTTTTCAAGATTTTCTATAAAACTAATAGTTTCGTTATACATGGTCGCCCTATTTTTCATAGCTTCGCCAAGTTTAGGATACTTTTTTGATATAAGCTTTGCACCAAGCATTGTAGAGCTAGACGACTCTTTTATAAAGCCTTTTGGTTGAGTTAGAATTACAAGATTTTTTTTGTTGCCATCTTCAATTGATTTTTTTATTGGAATAGAATCGGCTAAGCCGCCGTCAAAATACTTTTGACCTTCAACCTTTATTGTAGGAAAGAAAAAGGGAATAGCACATGAAGCTCTAAGATAATTACATTTTTTATCCATGTTTTTCCCATCTTTATATTCGCATTTTCCTGTAAGAACATTTGTTATACCAATTTTTACGGTTATGGGTGAGTTATAGTAGGTGTCCCAATCCATGGGAATAAGCTTATTTGGAATATCATCAAATATAAAATTAAGACCAAAAATTGAGCGGCAGCGTAAAAAATTTCTTTTTGAAAGGTAGCGGTTATCATTTCTAAACTGACGCAAAATTTCTATATTGCGCTCTCGCTGTTTTGTAACATAGGATACACCATTTGATATTCCTGCAGAAACACCTATTACATAGTCAAACTCTACATTGTTATCTATAAGCGCATCCATTGCTCCAGCTGAAAAAATTCCTCGAAGTGATCCACCCTCTAATACTAAACCTGCCATTTTCTCTTCCTTTTGAAACCGTCTATGTAGGTATACCATGTATTGTAATGATTTTCAAGCACTAAATAATACACGTCATCACAAAATATTTGAATTATTTTGTATCTTCTTTTGTGGTAGTTGAAGCAACACTCGTTTTTTATTATACTGAACTAAGCCAGTATAAGGAGAAATATATGAAAGAAGGCTTAAAGGTTGGAATAAAATTAACAGCCACAAAAACAGTAAGCGAAAATGAAACAGCCGCAAATATAGGGTCTGGGACACTACAAGTATTTGGAACTCCGTACTTAATAGCTTTTATGGAAAAAACATCTTTAGACATTTTAGCACCTTATTTAGATGAAGGCGAATCTAGTGTCGGAACACTGGTAAACATAAAACATCTTAAAGCAAATAAGGTAGGAGATGAGGTTTCTTGTGAATCAATTATTACCAACATTGATGGTAAAAGAATTTCCTTTAACGTAAAGGCCATGCATGGAGAGGCTATTATTGGAGAAGGAAGCCATGAACGGTTTATAATTTCAGTAGAAAAGTTTTTAGCAAAATTATAAATGCTCATAGAATAATTGTTGCTTCTTAAATCAAAATTGACAATTCACACTCCTTTCTATATAATGAACCTAATACAAAACAAGAAGGAAAAGATGAGTACAATTAGTGAATATACAAAGGAATTAGAATCTAAAGAGGTTTTTGCAT
>CAYJHL010000245.1:0-2541 GCA_964369585.1 uncultured Treponemataceae bacterium
CCTTTCATAAGTTTTTCAACTTCTTTTACATTTGCCATTGATGTATCACCTGGCGTTGTCATTGCTAGTGCTCCATGCGCTGCGCCATAGTTAACTGCCTTTTCTGCATCTCCAGTTTCTATAAGGCCATAGATTAAGCCAGATGCAAAGCTATCTCCGCCACCAACTCTATCCATAATTTCTAACGACTCATATTTGTTTGAAAAGTGGATGTTGCCGTCTGCGTAACACATTGCAGCCCAGTCATTTACTGTTGCAGTTTTTACTTCCCGCAATGTAGTTGCTACAACCTTAAAGTTTGGAAACTCTTTTACAGCATTTTCAATCATTTTTTTGTAACCGTCTAAGTTCAACTCTTTTAAGTTTTCATCATTTCCTGGAATTTCTAATCCCAGACAAGCAGTAAAGTCTTCTTCATTTCCAATCATTACATCAATATATTTTGCAATTTCTCTATTTACTTCTTGAGCTTTTTTTATTCCACCTATTGACTTCCACATAGAAGGGCGATAGTTCAAGTCGTACGATACGAGAGTGCCATATTTTTTTGCAGCTTTTACAGCAGCGATACAGGTTTCTGCACTGGTTTCCGAAAGAGCTGCGAAGATTCCACCTGTGTGAAGCCATCGTGCGCCGAGTTTTCCAAATATATAATCAAAGTCAAAGTCTTCTGGTTTTATTTGACTAATTGCAGTGTTTCCTCTATCTGAAACACCAACAGCTCCTCTTACCCCAAATCCTCTTTCTGTAAAATTAAGTCCATTTCGTACCTGTCTTCCAATACCATCATAATCAACCCATTTAATAAAGCGAGTATCAACACCGCCTTGCATAATAAAGTCTTCTACAAGTCGACCAACTTCATTATCAGCAAATGCTGTTAACACAGCTGTATTGTAACCAAAACAGCGGCGTAGCCCACGAGCAACATTGTATTCACCGCCACCTTCCCATGCTGTAAAATGTCGTGCAGTTTTTATTCTGCCTTCACCCGGGTCTAGTCGAAGCATAACTTCCCCAAGTGACACTTGATCGTACATACAGTCTTCTTTTTTTCGTACGTTTAAATTCATTTATTTCCTCCACTGAAATATTTTTGTAAATTTGACTTCATAATGTTTTCTAATTTTTGTAAATTACCTTGTAAGTGTTCTTCTAATATGTTTATATACTGGTTACTATCCTTTTTTATTATGGCTTCCAAAAGCATAGAGTGCTCAAGGATAAGGTCAGAAAACTTTTCTGTGCTTACAATGTCGAGCATTCTAAAGCGGACATAATTTACTTGAAGCTTTAATAGTTCCTCCCATAATATTGAGTGGCCAACTTTTTCAAATACAATTCCATGAAAAAGAACATCAAGTTCATAAAACTCTGATGGTGTAAAATTGTCACGTGTAATTAGTTCTCGCTGTGTGAGTAGTATATCTTGAAGTTCTTGTATATCATCTTCTGATACTTTTGTAATGAATTGGATAACAATATCTTTTTCAAGTACAAAGCGCATATACAGAATTTCCCTAATTCGAGATAAATCAAGTTGGGAAACAAAGGTACCGCGCTGGGGTAGTACGGTTAGGTAGCCTTCATTTTCAAGTCTTGTAAAAGCAGCTTTAACAGGAGTTCTTGAAACATGAAATTCAGCAGCAATTTTATTTTCTGATAACTTTTCTGAAGGCATGTAGGTAAGATTAACAATTGCTTCTTTGAGAACTTGATAAATGTCGTTTGGTGATAATGGTTCTTTCATACTATATAACTTGTATACAAGTATACTACTATTGATTATGATTTTTGTCAAGCTAAAAGTAAAAAAAATGGGACAATATAAGGGACGATAATTTTATATGGGACAATTGTCCCATATAAAATTATACGTTTTTCTGGTAAAATTGCTAAAAAAATGTGAAATATTTAATAAAAATTGCAAAATATTCCTTGACAACATTGATATCATGATATATATTAATTGAAAACATGGGACCGGTTCCATAATAAGAGGGTATATGACTATACGTGAAGTAGCAAGATTAGCTGGAGTTTCAAAGACAACTGTATCTCGGGTTCTTAATAATAATGGATATGTGAATGATGAAACAAGAGAAAAAGTTGAAACAATAATTGAAGCAACAGATTACACTCCCAGTGCAGCAGCAGTTAGCTTATCAACGAATACATCAAGATCCATCAGCGTTATAATACCTGAAATTGCAAATTCATTTTTTGGCGAGTTAATGGCAGGTATTTCTGAAATTGCTCAGAAAACTGATTATGTATTGACGTATAGTAATACTGATAACCGACTTGACCTTGAAGAACAAGCGGTAAAAATGGCACAGAGTCAAGACACATGTGGGATTATTATTACTCCTGCAAGAGGATTTTTTGATGAAAAATCTGCAAGTAAGCTTACAGCGATGTATGAAAGACTTCAAGTGCCTATTATTGTAGTTGACCGTGGATTTGACAGTTCAAAATGGGATGGTGTTTTTTACGAAAACTTCCAGTCAACGTATATAGCTACAAAAGAGCTTATTGCTG
>CAYJHL010000246.1:0-2540 GCA_964369585.1 uncultured Treponemataceae bacterium
TGGATAAGTTCATAATTCAAGACCAGAATGGAGATTGTTTTCGAAATAGTACTATTTTAATTATTCATACACTTTTTGCATAAAAATCTATTAACTACGGTAAATATTCTGGTTTTATATTCTTAAGTGCATCAAAAAGTCGTCTTTTTTGCGTAAAATCACCTTCAGTTAAATTAGCTAAGCGCTTTCGCATTTCTTTTCTGCCAGAATTATCTTGGTAGGTGCAAGTACAAGTTGAATTAATGTAGCCTTGCTCATCAGAGTGTTGAATAATTGTTTTTTCATCTGCTAAGCATAGAGGCCTAATTATTGTTATTGGGTATTTATCATACTTTAATCTTGGTGGCATTGTAGAAAGCTCGCCCTTATTAAGTGCGTTCATTAATAGAGTTTCCAATACATCATCCAAGTGGTGACCTAGCGCCACTTTGTTATAGCCGTGTTCCATTGCATAATTATTAAGTTCAGTACGCCTCTGTGTTGAACACCACCAACAATTCATTTTTTTGCCTGGCTTTAATCGCTCAAGTACATCTGCATTAATAATAACCGGCTCTACAGCCCATGATCTAAAAAGTTCTATCAATTTTGGACTTATAGAAGAACCTACCCCGCTTTCAACATGTAAGGCGCAAAACTCAAAGTTTTCTTTTCGATGAAACTTTCGCATAGCAAAATATTGAATTAAAGAGGTTGAATCTTTCCCGCCAGAAGCCCCAATGAGAATTCTATCTCCATCTTCAATAAAGTTATAATCAGTAACGGCTTTGTCAATTATGCTAAAAAGTTTACTATTCAAAAGTCTTCTCCAATTTTTTTATCCGCAGATTTATAGGATACTATCAAATTTACTAGAAAAAATCTATGTTTTTTAGTATAATTAAACAGTCTTAGTGGGTTGAGTTATATTTTTCAAAATTTTTATGATAAAAAGCGTTAGGGGTCTGGGGCGAATCGCAACGCCCCAGCGGTTTTTTGCTACTTTTTTGCGCAAAAAAGTAGATCCCTAAAACGATAGTTTTAAACCATTAAAAATTACTTTAAATACTATGCATATCCATATAGATAAATATAAAAGGGAACATGGCAGCCCTGCCATAAAAAAGATATAGATGGACTTAGAAACACTGCAATTTCGCTCAAGTATTATAAAAAAAATACGAGCTTTTTTTGACTCAAGAGGATATCTCGAACTAGATACCCCAGCACTATCACCTACTCTTATTCCTGAAACATGTCTTGAAGTATTTAAAACTGAATATATTCCGCCAAGTAATTCATCAAAAAGTGAAAAAACAGACCTTTATCTTGTACCATCACCTGAAATATACATAAAGAAAATTCTTTCACAGCATGCGATAGATGTATTCCAAGTATCAAAATGTTATAGAAACACCGAAAGTACTGGGCGCATTCATAACCCAGAGTTTACAATGCTCGAATATTACACAATGAATGCAAACTATAACAATTCAATGAGTATAACTGAAGAGCTTTTTACTAATTTACTTCCTCCAGCACCTATTAGCATTGGAAACGATCCGTGGGATTTTTTACGCCCCCCTTTTATTCGCCTCACAATGGATGAAGCATTTGAAAAATATGCGGGCTTTCCGCTATCGTCATGTAACAATGCAAAAGATCTTGCAAAGTATGCTGTTCACCTTGGTTTAGAAGACCCCAATAATAATCACTTTCTTAATTGGGAAATGGACGACTTGTACGAACTTATTTTAGTAAACAATGTAGAGCCACAATTAATAGATTCTAAACCTATCTTTTTAACTGACTATCCTGCCTTTGTTCCCTGCCTCGCAAAAGATAAAAAACCAATGTGGAAAGAGCGCTGGGAATTATATGTTAACGGAATAGAGCTTGCAAATTGCTATTCTGAAGAAACAGATGAAAAAAAAGTCAAAGAATACTTTGATAATGAAGGCGCACTTAAAAACGACACAGCACTGATACCTCACGGCTTAGATAGCGATTATTGGAAAACATTTCAAGAATTTCCTGAATGTTCTGGAGTTGCCATGGGAGTAGACAGGCTCATTGCAATACTCGGCGGTTACTCCAGTATTGAAAGTATACTCCCATTTAGAGAATAAAAAAGCATCAATGCAAGAATTACCTTGAATTGATGCTTTCCACATTAAAATAACATAGTGCTTATTCAGCAGCTGTTGGTTTAATATTAAATCGTTTGTTGAATCTTTCGATACGACCAGCTGTATCAACCAATTTTTGCTTTCCAGTAAAGAATGGGTGACATGAAGAACAAATTTCAACTTCTGGGTTTTTAACAGTAGATCTTGTATCAATTACGTTACCGCATACACAAGTGATCTTTGTCATTTCATAATTTGGGTGAATCCCGTTTCTCATAATAAAACTCCTATAAATATATTTAACTCTTGCCTTGCTATGTAGCACATTAGCATAATCCATAGCCGCAAAAGTCATACTTTCTTAAAAACTATCCCCAGTATTCATTGAACGAAGGAATGCTTCATTATTCTTACTTTTGCGCATTTTGTCAA
>CAYJHL010000247.1:0-2534 GCA_964369585.1 uncultured Treponemataceae bacterium
CAATTCCTGCTTTTTTTATAAGGCGAGTTAATTTTTGCTGTAAATTTTCCTCATGCCCTGTTCTGAAACTTGTAAAGTATACCGTTGATTTGTTTGTCACAATAATCTCCTAAAATATTTTTTTGTCTATACATAGTATACAGGGGTATAAGTAAAAATACAAGTTGGAAAGAGATTATATATTAGAAGAGAACATAAAAAAACCAAGCATGAAGCTTGGCTTTTTTTGTGCTTATTAGAAAGCGTAACGATATGTGATAGAGCCTATAATACTGTCTTGAAACCAGTCAGCAGGGTCGAGTCCTGCAGGTGGCTCAATTGGGCTTGTTAGGTTTATGTTGTATTGGGCACGCAAGCCAACGTAGTGGTTTGTTCCAAAACGGAATTCTTGCCCAATAGCAACAGGAATATCAACGTTAACTGGACTTGCATCTGCTAATACTATATTAGTGTCATCTTTTCCAATGCTTGTTGACATATATCCTTCTTCTTCACTTATTACATTAATCCCTACTTGTGCTCCTACTGCAAAGTATGTAACACCGCCAAGAGAACCGATATTATATTTTGTTTGCACACGTGCCATTACAGGAATATATAATTCCCCGCGTGCTACACCTTGATAATAATATGTATCAGTTGAATATTCTCCTAAAGTGTATGTAGAACCTACTGCAATAAAACCCAATCCTGTTTCTAGAGCAAAAAATGGACTAAACTCAAGAAGTGCATCTATACCTGCTGTAAAAGCAATATCTTGTTTGTCCGCATCTGTTGGAATTGCATCTACATATGCTTCTGCATCAGAACCTCGCAAAATAGAGCCACCAAGCCCTGCTCTTGCCCCAATTGAAAAATCAACTGCAAACATTGCACTTACCATGCAAAGAACTACCACTACCATAAGCATTTTTTTCATAAAAAATCCTCTCTTTTTTTGTGCGTAACGCACTTTTGTGTTTTTGCGGGATTAATTTATGTGCAGTAAAATAACATTACACTGTACATAAATGGTATGTTACCTTTCCCTATAGCTTAAACACAAAAAAATATAAGATTGGTTAATTTTCTGTGTTTAAATGTATAATACTATAGCTTTAAACACAGAATTAGTCAATAATCGTGTTTATTATGTTTTTAAGAATGTAACTAGATATATGAAAATATGTAATAGTATAGTTATGACAGTACGAAAAATATTTATTAACAATATGAAATTTTATAGAAAACAGGCAGGGCTAACACAGGAAAAGCTTGCTGAAAAAATTGGAATGAGCACGGCATATATTGGAGATATGGAAGCTAGAGAACGTTTCCCTTCTGCTGAAACAATCGATAAAATAGCATTAGCTTTGGGAATATCACCGGCAACTTTATTTAGTGGGGATGCGAGTCCTGAAAATCTTAAGAGTTCCTTTAAGGAAACGTATACGAATAGCCTAAAAAAAGAGTTATCAGAAAAAATTTTGAAAGAAATAGAAGAAGTTTGCAATAGGTTATAAAAAAAGAGGAGCGAACTCCTCTTTTTTTCTTACTCTGTGAAATGTCCGATGCTTCTAATTTTTTGGTTTCTGTAACGTACCAAAACCTCACCCTTGTGCTTTTTAAGCTCGCGAATGTCTTTTATAATTTGCTTTTGGATTTGCTCTGCAACCTTTTGAGGGTTTGTATGCGCCCCTCCTTCTGGTTCAGCAATAATGCCGTGAAGCATTTTCATATCCATTACATCTTTACTGGTAATTTTGAGCATAGCAGCTGCATCTTGAGCTCTTGAAGAGTCTCTAAGTAGAATTGATGCACAACCTTCAGGTGAAATTACTGAGAAAATAGCATTTTCAAGCATGTAGATTTTATCTCCTACACCAATTCCGAGCGCTCCACCAGAACCACCTTCACCGATTATAATACAAATTACAGGAGTTTTTAACTGGCTAAACTCACGCAAGTTCACCGCAATTGCTTCACCAATACCTCGCTCTTCAGCACCAAGCCCAGGATAAGCTCCTTGCGTATCAATAAATGTAATAATTGGTCGTTTGAACTTTTCAGCCTGTTTCGCAAGTCTTAGAGCCTTTCTATAGCCTTCTGGGTTTGCCATACCACCGTTTCTGTCGATTGTTTCTCTAAGGTTTCGCCCTTTTTGGTTACCAAGTACGGTAACAGGCATCCCATCTAAAAATCCAATACCACCAATAAGAGCCATGTCGTCGCCATAGTAGCGGTCGCCGTGAAGCTCTGTAAAGTCGTCGATAATCATATCGATATAATCGAGTGCTCTTGGGCGGTCTGAGTGGCGAGCAAGCTCTACATGACGCCATGTTTGAGCAGCTTGATGGTTATTGTTTAATTTTTCTGTAATTGTTTGTAATTCTTTTGAAATATCGAGCCCTGATTTTTGTGCAATAGCATTAAGGCTGTCTAAAAGATTTTGTTCCATTTTGTTCCTCCTTAATTACCCATATGAGCGTCAATCATGCGAGCCCAAAAACTTCTTTGTTCGTTTCTTGGTACGATACAGTCTACAAAACCTTTTT
>CAYJHL010000248.1:0-2454 GCA_964369585.1 uncultured Treponemataceae bacterium
TTTTTTTGTTGCGCGCCCAACTCCCAAAAGTTCACTTGCGTGTAGTGGCCACACCTGTGTTTTAAAAGATTCTCTCGTAATACAGGTAACGGCATCAGGTTTTTTCATATCGCTTCCAAGTTTTGCAAAAATTTTATTAAAACTTACCCCTATAGAAACGGTGAGACCGAGTTCAAAGGTTATTGTTTTTCTAATTTTTTCTGCAATTTCAAATCCGCTTCCAAAAATTCCACTCTTAGTAACATCGAGCCAACATTCATCCATTCCGTAGCTTTCAATTAGGTCGGTAAAACGAGAATAAATACTTTTTGCAAGGCGCGAAAATTTTATGTATTGTTCGTAATGGGGCGGAACAACAACTAAATGGGGACATTTTTGTTTTGCCTGCCAAATAGGTTCGCCAGTTTTAACCCCTAAGTCTTTTGCACCATAATTTTTAGCCAGCACGATACCACTCCTGTCTTCCACCGAGCCACAAACGGCAACGCACTTGTCGCGCAAACTCGGATTTAACATGCATTCAACTGAGGCATAAAAATTATTCATATCAATGTGTAAAATAACTCGTTCCATATTAATCACTATACAAAATATAACTAAACGTTAGTATAGTATACGGTAGAATTTAAAAGATGTCAAGCTAATTGTATGGTGGCGGGTAAAGCGAAGGAGAAAAAGAACCACAGATTACACAGATTAATGGGATTTTTATTTTTCGAATTTTGTTATTTTTTGTAAAAAGTAAAATCGTTAAACACCACAAAAATATTCATTATTGTTTTAGTCTTGGTGGTAGATATAAGTATCGTTCAAAATGTAGCAGGTGATAATCTGTGTAATCTGTGGTTTAATAATGAGCAGCCTTGGTGGTATGAGAAAAATTCCATTGACACTTTTAGGGTTCACTCTTATACTAAAATAAAGAGGAGAATTACCCAATGATTATAGAACGCTATTTTGAAGACACATCAAAGCTACATGTAGGAACGTGTGAGAACAGAGCATATTATGTTCCAACGTCGCTTGAATGCGAAGATTCCGCAATGGAATTATCAGATAGGGTAACTATGCTTTCTGGTGATGATTGGCTTTTTCATTTTTACAATAATCCCTATGAAGTAGAAAAATTTTATGATTCTTCAGCTAACCTTCATGGCTTTTCTTTACATACCGTACCGAGTTGTTGGCAAATGAATGGATATGATACCCACCAATATACCAATGTACGCTATCCATTTCCTTTTGATCCGCCTTATGTTCCAACTGATAATCCTTGCGGTGCATATATAAAACCATTTTTTCTTACCGAAGAACACATATCTATGAAGCATTACCTTAATTTTGAAGGAGTGGATTCTTGCTTTTATGTGTGGATAAATGGAAACTTCGTAGGGTATAGTCAAGTATCGCATTCAACAAGTGAGTTTGATATTACAAACTATGTTGGAGAAGGGTTGAATGTACTTTGTGTACTTGTTTTAAAATGGTGTGATGGAAGCTACCTTGAAGACCAAGATAAATTTCGTATGTCTGGTATTTTTCGCGATGTATATATTATGCATAGACCAAAAAATCATATAAAAGATTTCTATGTAAAAACTGCACTTGATGCACAATACAAAGATGCAAAAATATCAATATATTTTGATTGGCTTGGAAGGGAAAAAAATATCACAGTTACACTTTTAGATCCTACGGGAAATGAAATTGAAAAATGTACATCAAAGGGAAATACGGTAGAACTTACCGTATCAAATGCTCTATTATGGAATGCAGAAACCCCGTATCAATACAGAGCAATAATACAAACTGATGATGAGCAAATTATTCAGGATATAGGCATTAGAAGTGTTGAAATAAAAGGGACAGTTTTCTATGTAAATGGAAAACCAATAACCTTTAAGGGTGTAAATCGGCACGATTCAGATCCTGTCACTGGCTATACTATTAGTAGAGAACAACTTTTATTAGACCTTGCACTAATGAAAAAGAATAACTTTAACGCTATAAGAACAAGCCATTACCCTAATGCCCCTTGGGCTACAAAGATGTTTGAAAGTTATGGTTTTTATGTTATTGCTGAAAGTGATATTGAAATACACGGAACAACGACAATATTTAATGGAGGCGGCGAAGGCTGGGTCTATGATAAACCCTTTAGAGATGACAGAACATATGGAATGCTTTGCCACGATAAAAAATTTGAAAATGCCATACTAGATAGAGTACAAAGGAATGTAATCAGAGATAAAAATTGCGCTTGTGTTGTTCTTTGGTCACTTGGAAATGAATCAGGATATGGGCCAAATATGGAAAAGGCAGCTGCATGGATAAAATCCTTTGACCAGGAAATGCTCATTCACTATGAAGGTAGCATACATCAATTAGTAGGTTATAATAATGATGTATCAAATATTGATGTATTTAGCCACATGTATGCACCAACAGAAGACA
>CAYJHL010000249.1:0-2448 GCA_964369585.1 uncultured Treponemataceae bacterium
AAAAAACGTTGCTGCAAGATGAAAGAATTGCAAGCGTTGTTCCAATGGTTCGTTTCGGGGGCTTTATTGGGCAAAATGACGAAAGTGTGCCTGTAACGATGATTAGTTTTGATTTAGAAAATAATTCGTATGGTTTAAAGGATAGGATTGTAGAAGGCAAAGTATCTCAAACAGGTATTGTTGTTGGAAGAGATTTACAACAAAGAATAGGTGTTTCAATAGGAGACATACCTCTTGTAGTTGCTACAACTATTGATAGTGCACTCAACGGAACAAAAACGCCAATTATTGCAAGCACTCTCTTTAACATGAGCGCCTTTGATAAAAACACCGTGTTTATGGACTTACAAACAGCGCAAAAACTATTAAGAATGGAGGATGGAGCCACAGAGGTTTTCGTAATGATTAAAGACCAAAAAAACGTAGAAGCTATTACAAATGATTTGAGAGCAAAGTTTGGCGATTATGCTGTAGAAACATATAAAACACAGATGGGTAGTTTATACACCACTATGGAAATAGAAAAGCTTGTGCTCAATTTTATTGCGGCAATTATTATGTTTTTAGGATCATTGGTAATAATAAATTCACTTGTTGCTAGTATGTATGAAAGGATAAATGAAATAGGAATGCTTAAAGCTCTTGGATATTCTGACCTTGAGCTTTCAAAAATGCTCTTTTTTGAAGGCCTTGTTTTTGGGCTTATTGCGGGTGGATTAGGCTTTGTTTTAGGACAAGTTTTGATTGGCTATGCTTCAAGAGTTGGTTTTGATTTATCCAGTATGATGAGCTCTATAAATATGCCAATTGATGCGGTTATATATCCTAAAATGACTGTGCTTAATGCGATAATTACAGCCTTTATAGCAATAACAATTCCAGCTCTTGTGTCGTTGTTTCCTGCAAGAACTTTGAGTAAGATAACGGTTGTGGAAGCCTTAAATATGAGAAACTAGCTTGATTTTACTAAACTAGGTATTTCTATGCGTAATTGTTTTGCCATAGCATCGGCAATGATCTGGTGATCTAGGTGGTGTTCAAGGCCTGAAACAAGTATAGTGTAGGGGCTTTTTGATCCTTTTTTTAACTCTACTGGGTAACAACCACCACAAATAGCAAAGTTATCCATCCGCCCTTGCCAAAATGGGTCTGTTTTTTTTAAGCGGGCTTTTACAAAAGTTTCTAATGAACTTAAGCCGCTCCATCTTGAGGTTGCATATTTTCTATCCATCCACCAGTCATTCTCTGATGATGTCCCTTCCATTTTATATGCATAGATAATGGTTTCGTCTTCTAATATACGAATCGCGACAGCATCTTTGTATTCATTTTTTGCTAAATCTATAATAAAGGATGCAAGTTCAAAGGCTGTATTGCGGGTAAAAGAGGTGTATTGCAAAAGTTCGCGTTGTTTTTGGAGTGTTTCTTCCCATTCTTTTTCAAAATAAAATTCTTCCATGAGCGTTCTTCCTTTATGTTTTAATGTAAAAGCCAAGGTAAAAACCTTGGCTTTAGTAATTATAATGTTTGTTCTGTTCTTTGGATAATATCGTCTTGTGTTTGCTTAGATAAAACGTTAAAGAAGGCACTGTATCCTGCCACACGAACAATTAAGTCGCGATGTTTTTCAGGATGCTTTTGTGCATCAATCAATGTTTCTCTTGATACAACATTATATTGAACATGGTAGCCATGCAATACATCAAAGAAAGTTCTTACCATCATAATAAGTTTTAGTTTGTTTTCTTCTTTTGCCAAAAGAGTAGGAGTAACTTTTTGGTTAAGAAGTACACCACCTGTAATATCTCTTGTGCGTAGTTTTGAAACTGTCTTAAACACTGCGGTTGGCCCACTTTTGTCCATTTCATGGCTAGGAGAGCAACCTTCTGCTAAAGGTTCTCCTGCATGGCGACCATCTGGTGTTGCAAGGGTTCCTTTCCCTTGTCCAACATTTGCAGAAATTGAAGATGTTCCTGCGTATCGAGTTCCTCCAATTGGACCGCGTCCAAAACGGGTATTAGGGTATTTTTTTATTTCATCAATGTATGCATCATACGCATGAACAACAAGCTGATCTACATAATCATCATCGTTTCCGTATTTTGGGGCATCGTTTTCAAGCATAAGGCGGATTTTTTCACCTTCTTCTCCGGCAAAATCAGATAAAAGGGCATCCCAAAGTTGCTGAGGCGTAAGTTTTTTTTCTTCAAAAACAAGTTTTTTAAGAGCTGCCAAAGAGTCAGCAAGGTTTGCAATTCCTACTTGTAGGCCACTAATAAAGTCGTATACTGCTCCCCCTTCTTTTAAGGTAAGCCCACGACCTATGCAATCTTCGCATAGTGCAGAACATAAAACATCAGGAACATTTTCTTCTAGAATCATATCGCAAGCATTTTCAATAATTACGCTGTGTTTTGTAAAATCTCGAATTATAGTATCCCATGCTTG
>CAYJHL010000250.1:0-2434 GCA_964369585.1 uncultured Treponemataceae bacterium
TCAACAAGTTCTTTTGGGTCGAGTATGGTTATAATGGAGCTGACGTATGGAACAAATTTTGATACGGCCATAAATGAAATACGCGACAGGATAGAATTTGTAAAAGGAATCCTTCCAGAAGGATCAGATTCTCCTACAATTTTTAGGGCTGACCCTTCAATGATTCCTATCATGTCGCTTGTGCTAACAGGAAACAGAACCCCTGAAGAACTTTTACAATATGCAGAAGATACCATTGCACCAAGCTTAGAGCAAATTGATGGTGTTGCTTCTGCAAATATTATGGGTGGGCGTGAAAAAATAATTCGTGTCGATATTCCACGCGACAGACTTGAAGCATACGGTTTATCTATTACACAAGTTGCTCAAATGATTGGAGCTCAAAATATTTATGGAGCAGGTGGGCAAATTACCGAAGGCGACATAAATTATACCATTAATACCTCTGGTCAGTATGAAAGTATCAACGATATAAAAAACACTGTCATTTCTTACAAAATGACTGAAACAAATGGAACATCAATACCACAACTTAGATCAATTTTATTGCGCGATGTTGCAGATGTGTACGAAGGATATCAAGATGAAACTTCTTTAGCATTCTTTAATGGAGAGCCTTCCGTATTGCTATCAATACAAAAACAAAGTGGAAAAAACTCTCTTCAAACAGCGCAAGCGGTGTATGATAAAGTAGAAGAAATAAAACCTACTCTTCCTTTAGATATTCAAATAGAAGTTGGTATGGATACAACTGAGCTTATACAAACATCAATTGACCAAGTTTCTAGCTCAGCAATGTCGGGTGCTATCTTGGCCGTTCTTGTACTTCTTTTCTTTTTAAGGAGTATAAAAAGTACTGCAATTATTGCAATTACAATTCCAGTTTCACTTGTTGTTACGCTTGGAATTATGTACTTTATGGGACTAACGCTTAATCTTATGACACTTGCAGGTCTTGCCCTTGGGGTAGGTATGCTTGTGGATAACTCTATTGTTATTCTAGAAAATATCTATAGCTATCGTGAACGTGGGGCAAAGGCCACCGTTGCAGCAATTCTTGGCTCTCAAGAAATGACTAGTGCTATTGTATCCAGTACCCTTACAACAATTTGTGTTTTTCTTCCATTGATAATGTTTTCTGCAGAACTTGAAGTAATTGGACAAATGTTTTCAGGTCTTACCTTTACTATTGTATTTTCACTCCTTTGCAGTTTGATTGTAGCGGTATTACTTGTGCCTGTTTTAGCATCAAGATACTTGAAATTAGAAAGAGCAGCTGAACTGCAACGAGTTGGGTTTATTGGAAAAATAGATAGAGCTTTAGGTTCTCTGTTTGAAAGGTTAGATAATTCCTATGCTCGTGCTGTTAGAAAAGTTTTAAGAAGAAAAACTATTTTAATTATAACAATTATTGCCCTTTTTATTGGAAGCCTTGTTCTCATTCCTGTAGTAGGGTTTGAGTTTATGCCATCAGAAGCTTCAACTACAGTAACTTTAAACTTAGAAATGCCAAAAGGAACGAGACTTGAAGTTACAGAAGAAATAATACGTCAAATGGAAACAATTGCGCTGCAAGAATTAGAAGGGGTTGAAAAAACAACCGTTTCTGTTGGTGGCGGTGGCGGAATGATGGGTGGAAGTGCTTCAACCGATAGTGCTAGTATGGACATTGTACTCTATTCTTATGCCGACAGAGAAGAAGGTTGGGATGATGATATCTCTGCAAAAGAAAAAATACGACCATACTTTGATATGTTTCCTGGTGCAAAGTTTTCGTTTGCAAATACAAGCTCCTTTGGTGGAACTACTGGTGGCGGTGTTGATATTATTATAAAAAGCGATGACCTTGATATTCTCAAAAACACAGCCGATAGCATTGTTGCTCTTTTAGATGAAAAAGGTAAAGACTTAGTAACAGAGCCTACAAGTAACCTTGAAGATGGTCTACCAGAAGTTAATATTACAGTAGATAGAAACAAACTTTACAGTTTGGGTTTAAATATTTACTCTGTTTCAAATGAAATTAGAGCAAATATAAATGGTCAGCTTGCAGGTATGTATTCAGACGATGGTACCGATATCGATATTATTGTTGGTTTATCAGATGACGATAAAGCAAAAATTACCGACCTTGAACAAATTACAATCAATAATTCTCAAGGGGTTGGAATTCCACTTTCAAGTTTTGCTTCTTGGCAAGATTCAACATCTCCTGTTGCAATCAATCGAGAAAATCAAGCTAGAACCATTCACGTAACGGCAAATCCTGTAATTGGCGGATCTATCACAGAAATACAGCGTAGTGTAGAAGCGCTTATACAACAAAATATCCCTTACGATGACAGAGTTACAATCGAATATGGAGGGGATGCTGCAGAGCTTATGAAAAACTTAGAAATTTTGGCAGTAATTATCTTTATGGCTATCATTTTGG
>CAYJHL010000251.1:0-2427 GCA_964369585.1 uncultured Treponemataceae bacterium
AGCTTGAAAGCGGAATTCCAACCCCTTGAGAATTATTGATTGTAATTTGCTCAAGGTCGGTAATTTTTGCCTTGTCTTCGTCTGATAGCCCAACAATAATATCGATATCGGTACCATCGTCTGAATACATACCTGCAAGTTGCCCATTAATATTTGCCCTAATTTCATTTGAAACAGAGTAAATATTTAAGCCTAAACTGTACAGTTTGTTTCTGTCTACTGTAATGTTTACCTCAGGAAGACCATCTTCAAGGTTACTCGTAGGTTCAGTTACCAATTCTTTACCTTTTTCATCTAAAAGGGCTACAATACTGTCAGCAGTGCTTTTGAGAATATCGAGGTCATCACTTTTTATGATAATATCAACTCCACCTCCACTGGCTCCCCCAAAAGAGCTATTTTCTGAAAAAGAAAACTTTGCACCAGGAAACATATCAAAGTATGGGCGTATTTTTTCTTTTGCAGAAATATCACTGTCCCAACCTTCTTCTCTGTCGGCATAAGAATAGAGTACAATGTCCATACTAGCACTATCGGTAGAGGCACTTCCTCCCATCATTCCGCCACCGCCACCCACAGAAACGGTTGTTTTTTCAACACCCTCTAACTCTTGTAGAGCAATTGCTTCCATTTGACGTATTACTTCTTCAGTAACTTCAAGGCGGGTGCCCTTTGGCATTTCTAAGTTTAATGTAACTGTAGTTGATGCTTCTGATGGCATAAACTCAAACCCTACTACAGGAATAAGCACAAGGCTTCCAATAAAAAGGGCAATAATAGTGATAATTAAAATAGTTTTTCTTTTTAGTACTTTTCTAACAGATCGAGCATACGCATTGTCTAATCTTTCAAACAGAGAACCTAATGCTCTATCTATTTTTCCAACAAAACCAACACGTTGAAGTTCGGCCGCTCTTTCTAGCTTTAAGTACTTCGAGGCTAAAACAGGAACAAGCAATACCGCTACAATTAAACTGCATAAAAGAGAGAACACAATGGTAAAGGTAAGGCCTGAAAACATCTGTCCGATTACTTCTAATTCCGCTGAAAACATAATTAAAGGAAGAAAAACACAAATTGTAGTTAGTGTACTGGATACAATAGCACTGGTCATTTCTTGAGACCCAAGAATTGCCGCAACGGTAGCCTTTGCCCCACGTTCACGATAGCTATAAATGTTTTCCAAAATAACAATAGAGTTATCCACAAGCATACCGACTCCCAAAGCAAGCCCCGCAAGAGTCATAAGGTTAAGCGTTAATCCCATAAAGTACATTATTCCAAGCGTAACAACAAGTGAAACTGGAATTGTAATTGCAATAATTGCAGTACTTTTTATACTCCTTAAAAAGAAAAGAAGTACAAGAACGGCCAAAATTGCACCTGACATAGCAGAGCTTGAAACTTGGTCAATTGATGTTTGAATAAGCTCTGTTGTGTCCATACCTACTTCTATTTGAATATCCAAAGGTAGGGATGGTTTTAGTTCTTCAATTTTATCATATACTGCCTGGGCTGTTTGAAGAGAGTTTTTTCCACTTTGTTTTTGTATGGATAACAATACGGAAGGTTCTCCATTAAAGAAGGCCAAAGAAGTTTCATCTTGATACCCTTCGTATACATCTGCAACATCCCGCAATAAAATTGATCTAAGTTGTGGTATTGATGTTCCATTTGATTCAGTCATTTTATAGGAAATAACGGTATTTTTTATATCATTTATACTTTCATACTGACCGGAAGTATTAATAGTGTAATTTATATCGCCCTCGGTAATCTGCCCACCAGCTCCATAAATATTTTGAGCACCAATCATTTGGGCAACTTGTGTAATGGATAAACCATATGCTTCTAACCTGTCCCTAGGGATATCTACACGTATAATTTTTTCACGACCTCCACTAATATTTGCAGAGGCAACACCATCAATTTGCTCTAAACTTGGAGCGATAGTATCTTCTGCATATTGGAGGAGTTCTTCTGGGGTTCTGTTTCCTGTTAGCACAAGTGACATGATAGGAATCATAGAAGGATCAGCCCTAAAAATGGTTGGTGAATCGGCTCCTTCTGGAAGAACTCCTTTTACAAATTCTATCCTATCGCGTATTTCATTTATTGCCGTATCAAAATTCGTCCCATACGTCAGCTCCATGATAACCATACTTGACCCAAATGAACTTGTTGATGTAAATTCATTAAGTCCCGTTATACCCGATATGGCAGACTCTATTAGCCTCGTAACAGAGCGCTCAACTTCTTCAGGTCCTGCATTCTCATACGTTGTAATAATTGCTAAGAAAGGCAGTTCTATATCTGGAAAAAGATCTATTGGCAAACGAAGGGCTGTATAAAAACCCAGTGAAGCCAACACTATAAAAAGTATAAGTATGGTAGTCGGTTTGTTGACCGCTACTTTTGAAATATTCA
>CAYJHL010000252.1:0-2426 GCA_964369585.1 uncultured Treponemataceae bacterium
TTTAATTATATTTTTATTTTTGTTTTGAACCTTGGGGTAAAAGGTGCAGCTATGGCAACCATAATTGCACGTCTAGCGGAATTCACAATGATTTTTTCTGTTGCCTACAAGAGAAAGCTACCTATTACGACAAAAATAACCCACTTTCTAGCATTTGAAAAAAGTGATATGGCAAGATATTTAAAAATTGCATTTCCCGTAATTATTAATGAAATATTGTGGAGCACTGGCATAACTATGCAAAATGTTATTATGGCTAGAACAAGTACTCAGGCGATTGCTGCATTTAACATCACTGGCACAGTGTCGCAGTTAACATGGGTTTTCTTTATAGGGGTAGGAAATGCTGCTGCAATTATCCTTGGCAAAAAAATCGGCGAAAAAAATGAAAGAGGTGCTAAAAAAGATGCGTACCACTTTGCATGGTTTATGCCATTAACAGCTTGTGCAATAGCCTTACTTCTCATACCTATTTCAAAAACCCTTCCACTTTTTTTTAATGTAAGCCAGCCTATTCTAACACAGGCTTCTTTGATGCTCATGGTCTTGATGTACACTTACCCTCTAAAAGCTTTTAACATGTGTATGATTGTTGGAGTCTGTCGTTCAGGTGGAGACACTGTATATGCAGCAATAGTTGATTCTGCATATCTTTGGCTAATGGGAATACCATTAGGTGCTATAGCCGCATTTATTTTAAAGGTGGATCCATTTATAATATATGCAGCACTAATGAGTGAAGAACTATTAAAAGCTTTTACCAATTTTATTAGATTGAGGTCAGGTAAGTGGCTTAATAACATAACAGAATAAACAAAGATTCGTGAGGAATCTCTTACTTGTTGTTAAAATTAATTTCCTTCTATATTTAGTTGTTCCTTTTGTATAAACAGAAATTAATGACCTCCGCAGCCACAACCACTTGAAGGAGAGTTAGTTCCTGTTGAGCATGTTTTACCAGCAGCGCAACCGATGCATTTCGTCCCGCGCTTTTTTTCACGGACAATATAAAAAATAGCACCACCAAGAATTAACACAATTACAGCTATAACAATAATATTTACTATGTTCATTTTTTGTTCTCCTATACATAGACTAGCATAGTATAAAAAAAATGCGACTCTACAAGTCGCACTTTTTCACATTAATTTATTTTGCAAGTTTTAGCTCAGACATTTTGTTTCCACGTTTTACAAGCCACACTACTAAGAGCGCTAATGCTACTGTAACAATAAGACCAGGAACAAAGCCCATGCCTAATGCACCAGTTGTAAAAAGTGTACCAAATTGGTAAACCAAGAAAGCAACTACAAAACCTACACCAAATTGAAGTCCAATTCCACTCCAAACCCATTTTTTACTGTCCATTTCAGCATTCATAGCCCCGATACAAGCAAAACATGGAGGGGTAAACAAGTTGAACATTAGATAAGCAAGAGCAGCTACAGCTGAAATACCCATAGTCTCTGCTACACTAGATGCACTACCTTCAATTAGAGCTAGCTCATCAGTATCAATAAAGTTTGTAATTCCGTATACAACAGCCAAGGTACCTACAACATTTTCTTTCGCAATAAAACCAGTAATAGCTGCTGCTGCTAATTGCCATGCACCAAATCCGAGTGGGATTAAAAGGAATGCAAATGGAGTTGAAATAGTAGCAAGAATACTTGTTCCTTCCATACCTTCAGCAACAAGTTCACCTTGCCAGTTAAATGATTGCATTAAGAATACAGCTGCATTACAAATTAAGATAATTGTACCAGCTTTAATAATAAATGCTTTTCCTCGTGACATCATTGAAACAAAGGCTCGCCAAAGACTTGGAATTCTATATTCTGGAAGCTCGATAATGAAAAATGATTTTGCATTTTTTTCACCAGTAATGCGTTGAATAAGAAGTGCCGCTACAATAATAAGAGCAATTGCAAAGAAATACATAGTTGTACTTACCCAAGAAGCACCTGCAAAGAATGATCCTGCAAAAAGTGCAATAACAGGAAGCTTAGCACCACATGGCATAAAAGGAGTTAACATTGCTGTTGTTCTTCTTTGTCGTGGGTTTTGAATTGTTCTTGTAGCCATAACACCAGGAATACCACAAGCAGTTCCAACAACCATAGGAATAATTGATTTACCTGATAAACCTACTAACCTAAGGAATCTATCCATAACTACTGCAACACGAGCCATGTAACCACAGTCTTCGAGTAACGCAATTAAAAAGAACATAACCATAATAAGTGGGAGGAAACCAACAACCGCGATTACACCACCAATAATACCATCTATTAAAAGAGCTTCAAGGAAAGGACTTGCTCCACCTGCAGCAACAGCGCCACGCACAGCTTCCATTCCGCCTTCTAAAAGACCTACTAACCAGTCAGCAATCCATACACCAAGATAACTTTGTGATATAGAGAAAA
>CAYJHL010000253.1:0-895 GCA_964369585.1 uncultured Treponemataceae bacterium
GTGTTTTTTTATAAATCAAGAATTTATAAGAAATGCAGGATGTGCCCTTACATTTTAATTGCGTTCCTAATTTCCGCAATTGCAACGCAAGTTCGTTTTGGAATAGATGTTGTTGCAGAATCATTACTTGATTTGGGATTCTTACTGCTTGCTGCATTTTTTGTTTATGTATTATTTAACGAGCATGCATTTATGGAATTTTCTAGCAGAAAGAATAAAAAACTAGATTTAACTGTACTAAAACAATCAGAGCTTGCAGTTCTTAAGGATGTATTAGCAAATAAAACATATTCTACCATTGGAAATGAACGAAATAAAAGTGAAAGTTCCATTAAATTGGTAATGCAAGATGTGTATGCTAAGTTAAAACTAAAGGGTAAAAAAGAACTAATGGATTTGTACGAAAGAAAAATGATCGAATTGCCTGAGTAATTAAACATTGAGCCGTTGAACTGAAAGGTTTAACGGCTTTTTTTTTAGAACCAATTAAAATAACTTTTTTTAACTTTTACTGACTTTTTTTAACTTTTTTTTGCTTGACACATTGTTAAATTCATTTTAGTATTTTGTAGCTAGAAAATAATTTTTAGGAGATTTTTTGTAGCTTGGAAAAATTACTGTGAATGAAAGCTTTAATGTTAAAGAGGGGCTAAGGAGGAATAAGATAATTACTATTTTGTTATTATCTTAAGAGCAGAGTATGCCGTTGGCACAAGTCTGTTGAATCAATGTCCTCCAAATAGTTTCCTCCAGCGTGGAGCCTTATAGGAGGTAAAATGGGTCATGGGAAAAACGTAAACTCTTTTCAGATACTTGTTGGTGATGCAAATGTAGATCAGCTACGAAAACGTGGGTATGATAATCTAACGTATGAAGATTTTTTGTCTGTAGTAAA
>CAYJHL010000253.1:905-2412 GCA_964369585.1 uncultured Treponemataceae bacterium
AAAAAAGCTTAGAATTTCTTGTAATATTAAAACTCCTCGGATTTATTAAGGACATAGAAATATACAATGACCTTTTTTTACCAGTATCAAATGTTCTAAGTTCTTTTTTTGGAATAAGGCGCAAAGATGGTACTAGAATGCATGTTGAAGTAAAAACAACACAGTGCGATACATGTAAAATATCTAATAAACATATTGAAAAAATCTATAATAACTCGAAACATGAAAATGTACCCCTTCTATTTGCAGTTTCACTTCAAAATTATTGGGGTTTATTCACGCCTGAGTTTATAGAAGAACAACATGGTTCACTTGAAATTAACGACTTCTATGGAGAAAGCAGTAAGTCTCTTTTTGATACAGAACTTAACACCTGTTCTTACATGATTGAAGATTGCATTTCAATAAAAACTGTTTATAGGAAAACTGAAAAAGATGCGTTAGGTGTAAAGAGTTCTGAGTATGGTGAACTTATAAGCTTCGAACTTTTTAGCAATAATAAATCCATTCTAGCTATAGACAATAAAAACAGCCCTTATATTGCACATCTTTTTATCTTAAATGCGCTACAGGATCACTTAAACCACACAGAAATAAATACTAGCTCTGATAAAAAGCGTACAACAATCGTTAAAACATTTAACGATGAAAGTTTTATAGTTATTCCAGAATATAAGATTATACTAATGTGTGTTGAATATATGCTTAATGAACAATATAAAGAAAAATTTATGATTTTAAATAATAGTATGCATAAAAAAAGGGTCTCTTGCTTTTGTGTAAACTCTATTAGAGAGGCTTTATCTCAAATTGTTTCACTAGGTTTAAACATTATTGTATTTAGAGGTACAAACGGGTACACATTCAATAGCTATAAAGAAAAATTTTGGAAAAAGGATGAATTTACGATACAATAATAGTTACTATTAAAAGACTATAGGTATAAACTAGTGGAAATAAGCATATCACCCATGCGAGCTTTCCTTGTTTCACTTTGCTAGAAGTATTAGCTTCAATTAAAACATCTGTTTTATATACCTCTAGCAAAATTGAGTCAATACTTTTTATTGGTGATTTTACATTAAAAGCTGTTTTATGTTCAGTAAGTTTATCAAAGAAAAAAAACATTGAGTTAATAAAATAACCTATGCTCCCACCTATTGATAAATTTCTTGAAATTGCATATTGAGAAATATATACCATAGAAAGTAAAACACCCGATTTTTGCAATGCAAATGTTAATGCTCCATGAGTTATTCTAAAATTTCCAAATGAAACATATACCTTCCCACTCGGCGTAAGTAAATTAAATCCTACTATAAAAATACATAATAGTATTGAGGGTAAAAGCTTAAACTTTCCTTTTTTTATTTTTAGTAATATAATAAAAAGCAAAACAATAAGCCATAAATATATAAGATTAGTTTGAAAAAACACTGTTGGCAAACAAAGAATGCTCGTAAAAAAAAGAACAGTTGGATTAATAGTGGAATATATTTTACTCATA
>CAYJHL010000254.1:0-2399 GCA_964369585.1 uncultured Treponemataceae bacterium
TTATGCTATCTTCCCACATAAGAGGTGTAGAATTTGTTCTATCATATAAAGATTTAGAAACACCCTCAAAACGAGCCTCGTCAAGTTTTGGCAGCGGTGTGGCTGTTGCGTTTTGCAAATAATGTACATAGCCATAAAAAGAACTTATTGAAATAATCCAAAAGGAAAGATTGAAAATTGCTGGAAGATATATATTTGTTAAAAAAAGTTTTTTGATTTTTTGCACAATGTACTCCTGTTTTATATGCTGTATTAACAACAGAAATTTTGATAAATAATAAAATTAAATATTTGAGATTGTAACTATAATGAAGCTTTGTTTTGTAGATATAAGTCTGCAAGTACTATTGCTGCCATCGCTTCAACGACAGGTACAATTCTTGGAGCTAAACATACATCATGCCTACCAGTAACCTGAATACTTGAGTTGGAATAACTACCATCGTCATTCAATTGTACCGTTTGTTGCTCTTTACTAATGCTAGGTACAGGCTTTACAGCGAGTCTAAAAATAATGTCATTTCCGTTTGACATTCCACCAAGGATTCCACCTGCATTATTTGTTTTAAATGAAGGATTCCCAGTATCGTCAAGCATCATTTCATCATTCCATTCAGAACCCGTCATGCGGCTACTCTCAAAACCTGCTCCAAATTCAATGCCTTTTACAGCCCCTATAGAAAGTATAGCCTTTGCAAGCTCTGCGTCCAGTTTATCAAATACAGTTTCGCCAATCCCTGCAGGAACATTTTTAATAATGCATTCAATTATTGATCCTGCACTGTCACCTATACTTTGAAGATTTGTAATTTTTTCAAGCATTTTTTCAGAAGTTTCATTATCTAGTGTTCTCATTGCATTGCTTTCTATTAAAGATGTATCAATTGCCGAATCTTTGGGCGCTTGGATACCGCATGCCTCTTTTGTATAGGCAATAATTTCTATTGGATTTTCTGATGCGCTTTGTAAAATTATTTTTGCAATGGCGCCTGCTGCAACACGGGCTGCTGTTTCTCTCCCAGATGACCTACCGCCACCTCGGTAATCTCGAATACCATATTTTTTATAAAATGTGTAGTCTGCGTGCCCCGGTCTAAAAACATGTTCAAGGTGAGAGTAATCTTTTGAGTTTTGGTTTTCATTTCTAATTAGTAAGCTTATAGGAGTGCCCGTAGAAAGGCCTTCAAAAGTTCCGCTTAATATTTCTACTTCATCTGCTTCTTTTCTTGGCGTAACGGCAGCATTTTTTTTATTTCCGTGGTTTCCAGGACGCCTTCTATTGAGTTCTTTTTGTATGTAATCTTCTGCAATGGGTATTCCTGCGGGGCATCCATCAATTATGCAGCCAAGCGCTGCCCCGTGAGTTTCACCAAATGTTGTTACTTTAAAAAATGTTCCGTATGTGTTTCCTGACATGTGGAAAGTATAGCATAGTAATTAATAATGTACAATTAATAATTAATAATTATTGTTAGAAAAATGGAGATTTTTTTGTATAGGCCACCGCGCTATCCAGAGCGAACAAATTGTCATTCTGAGCGAAGTCGAAAAGTTTAAATCCGCTAGAATTACACATATGAACATGGTGCGTGTAGAAGATACTTTTTACTTGATACCTGCTTTGCAGCTCAAGATACGTTAAGAAATATTTAGATTACTTTGAAATTAGTCACAATGATTAATCAAAAAAATATTTTGAATACCTTATAAAAATGTAGAAAAATTTTTCTTTTAGTCTTGCATTATGCATAATCTGTGATATAATATTTGGAAGATTGAGGAAAAATTATGGACTTAAAAAAAATTGAGCATATCTTAAATTCTTTTTGTACGTATGGAGACCTTGAAAGCTATAAAGGATTTGGAAAAGGATTCATAAATTCAACATATCTGGCTACACGAAATCAAGGCGGAACAAAGGTTCGCTATACCCATCAAAAGATCAATAAAAATGTATTTAAACACCCCGATGAAGTTATGGAAAATATCAATAACGCAACTTCACATATTGTAAATAAATTAACTGAATCTGGTGCTAAAGACATATCAAGGCGAGTGCTCCAAGTTGTGCCCGCTAAGGATGGAAAACTCTACCACATTGACGATGAGGGCGAATATTGGCGCACCTACCTTTTTGTTGAAAACTCTCGAACACTCGAAGTAATGGAAAATATCGACCTCGCATACAAAGTAGGTCGCGCCGTAGGTCTTTTTCAAGAGCAGCTTGCAGATTACTCTGGTCCACGACTTTTTGAAGCTATTCCACGTTTTCATGACATGGAATGGCGGTACGAACAATTTGACGATGCCCTAAAAAATGATGCAGTAGGACGCGCTGCAAGTGTGAAAGACGAAATTAATTTTTTCCTAGAAAACCGCGAGCGTGGAATGGTTCTTAT
>CAYJHL010000255.1:0-2398 GCA_964369585.1 uncultured Treponemataceae bacterium
GTATTGCAGGTAAAGGTTCACTTTTAGCAGGTGCTTTAGAAATGTCAAACGTAGATCTTACCGAACAATTTACAGACATGATTGTAACACAAAGAGGTTTCCAAGCAAGTTCTAAGTCTATTCAAACAGCTGATACATTGCTTGATACTGTATTGAGCCTTAAAAGGTAATTAATAATGTATAATTAATAATTAACAATGAAAAGAGCTTGGCTAGGTTTTTGACCTTCCAAGCTCTTTTTTTGTGCCTTAAGCTTGAGAAAACAATGGAAATTGTATATAATCTTTGATGATGAAAAAATCTATCCTTACAACTTGCTTTATATTATTCTTATTAAATGTGCTAAGTACACAAACCGCAAATGACTTAGAAGCTGCAATTACTGCAACAGAAAATAGAACCCTTACACTAGAAAACGATATCATTTTTGACTTTAGTCGTTACGGGACAACCTTTGATGACGGTGGCGTACTTACACTTGAAGGCAATGTTGTTGACGCTCGCAATAATAATCCTTCTAACGCCTATACGTTAACAAGTTCTACAGGTGCTTTTTTAGAAGTTTTTAACACTTCTACTCTAAACCTCACTAATATTAAAATTAGTGGAAATAATTCAACTGGTACTAACTTTATTACAAACAATGGTACTTTAAACATTACAAACTCAATTTTTTTAGATAATCTTAATGGTCAAGGTTCAAGTGTAATTTCAAACGTCGGAAATCTTTTTATTGATGGCTCGTTATTCGAAAACAATACCGTTGCTCTTACAGAGAACAATCCAAACGGTCTTGGGCGAGGCGGAGCTATTAGAAATTCTGGAAAGGCACTCATCACTAACTCGACATTTAGGGCTAATGGCTCACAACATGGTAGTGCTATATATAATACTGAAACAGGTACTATGGAAGTTATTAATAGCATATTTGTGAATAATTTTAGTACAAACGGGAGTAATTATTCTTACGGAAGCATTTTTAACCAAGGTACGCTCATAGTGAGAGATTCTATTTTTCAAAATAATACAATGGGAGCTGGAGGCGGAATCTATAATGAGGGAAATGCAACTATTTATAATTCTCATTTTATCACTAATACGGCTACAGGGCTTGGCGGAGGAATTAATAATGGCAAGTTAGCAACACTTACCATACATGATTCTACATTTGATGGCAACAATGGTACCGGGGCTTCAGCGGCAATAAATTCTGCTCACGGTGGGAACGTCAATATCATTGGTAGCACAATAGAGAATCACACAGTAATTTCTGAAGTAGATAGCGGCAATTGGGATAGAGACAATGGTGGGGCCATGTATTTTTATGGAGTAGAATTCTTGCGAGATGAGGATGGTGCGTTGATTGTTGATAAAAATGGCCATGCAATAGTTAAGACACCTACTGGGCACCTTTACATCGAAGATTCTGTGTTTCGCAATAATACTGTTAGCCGAGGTGGTGGTGCCATTTATAGCACAGGCTATGCAACCATTATTGATACGCTCTTTGAAGGTAACTCATCAGACTTAAAGCATGGACAAGTAGACCCTAATACCTACAATGCTGGAACTGCAGGAGCCTTTTATGATTATAATTATACCGACATTCCAACAACAATAAAAGGCTCAACGTTTAGAGATAATTCGGCCTATTCTGCTGGTGCAATCTATCATCCCGCAGGGCACCTCATAATAGATACTACACTTTTTGAAGATAATTCTGCCATTGCTGTTGGTGGAGGTGGTGCTTTAATGAACGGGGGTGTTGGATCTTTAGTTTTAACCAATTCTCGCTTTATAGGAAACTTCGCAGGCCTTGGTGGTGCCCTTAGCCAGATGTCTGAAAATAGCGTGTATATAGCTAATACACATTTTGAAAAAAACACTGCAAATGCATATGGAGGAGCCCTCTATTTACGACCACATCGAAATTCAAGCACCCCTGAGAATGTGAAATCTTACACAGAGATAGTTAATTCTAATTTTTTTCAAAACAGCTCTAATGGTTCGGGTGGAGCAATATATCTTCAAAGTGACTTAGACTTAAGCGGGAGCACCTTTACCGAAAACACTGCGCTTGGAGGGGCAGGAGGTGCTATGTATATTTTATCACCTTCTGTTGCAACAATTAAGGATGTGGAATTTTTTGGAAATCGTGCTGGAAATGGTGGCGCAATTAGAAGTGATGGAAATATTACAATTCATAATAGCATTTTTGAAAAAAACAGTGCTAGTAATGGTTCTGCAATTTTAAATCATGGCGAACTAAACATACACAATTCTATTTTTAAGAACAATGTTTCGACTTATGAATCATCATATGACTATGTCACAGTTACAGGAACAATAGACGGAAATGGTATAACAAATATATATAATTCATCATTCCTCAATAATT
>CAYJHL010000256.1:0-2388 GCA_964369585.1 uncultured Treponemataceae bacterium
CGAATCCACTGTAGTTACCCATAGAAGCATCAATTCCTGATTCTTTAAGAGTAGGAACGTCTGGATAATCTGGGTGGCGCTCATCTGAAGCGATTGCTAATACGCGAAGTGTACCGTTTTCTACGTGCGGTGCAACATCAGGAAGAGGAATATTTGTTACTTCTACGTGGTCACCTAGAAGTGCTGTAATTGCTTCAGCATATGCTGGGTATGGAACGTGGTTCATTGTAATACCTGCTGCTGTTTCAAATTGAATTGCGTAGATATGAGCGCTTGCTCCTACACCACTGTTTGCATTTCTAAGTTTATTAGGGTTTGCTTTTGCATATGCAATTAAATCTTCAATTGTTTCAAATTCGCTATTTGCATTAACAGTTACTGTTGCAGGAATTGTGATAACTTGGCTAATTAATTCTACGTTGTGTGGGTCTGGGTATACTGGAGCTACATATTTTGCACTTACAGTAGACATTGAAGTAGTACCTATTAGATACCCATCGTTAGATGAGTTTTCAATTTGAAGAGACCCAACAGTTCCACCTGCACCAGGTTTGTTTTCAACTACGAAGGGAACTCCAAAGTGTTCTTCGAGCCAAATACATACAGGACGTGTTAAAACGTCAGTCATTCCGCCAGCTGACCATGGAATGATTACGCGTACAGCCTTGTTTGGGTACGCTTCATTGTCACTGCTTCCACCTGCAAAAACAGGAACAAGTAACATTGCAATAAAAAATACTACAAGAATTTTTTTCATAAAATCCTCCTATTTTGAACCTATCGAAATCATCTACTGCATGGTAAACGGCAGAATAAAAACAACGTTTTGATTCTGCAAGGGGGAAAAAACAATAATTTCACCCTTTTTTCTTGGTTGCATGCAACTATAAAAAGTTGCATGCAATAATAATACTCTGTCTTTTTGTGGTTGTCAAGCATTTTTTTTCTAAAAAAATGATAAAAAATGCTTTAAAAGGCATAAAATCTATTTGACAGCATAATCAACTTGTTGTACACTAAAATTCATTATGAGTAAACATGAAAAATTTAATTTTAAAACGTATGAAGACTTCAAAAATAAAATTGAGGACTTAAATGTAAACATTTCTCTGTCTGAGAACCTATCTGTTTTATCACAGCCAGTAAAGGTTGGAAAATTAACAGCGCCGAACGCTTTTGCGGTGCTCCCAATGGAAGGTTGCGATTCTAATGAAGATGGGAGTCCTACCGATTTAGTAGTTAGAAGATATGAACGATTTGCCTCTGGTGGAGCAGGTTTGTTATGGTGGGAAGCTTGTGCTGTTGTGCATGAAGGGAAGGCAAACCCCCAACAAATGATGCTAACTGACGAAAATAAGGCAAGCTTTGTTGAAATGCTTGCAAAAAGCAACAGGGCTGCAAAAGAAGCAAATGGTGAAAATCACAGGCCTTTGCATATTTTACAGCTAACCCATTCTGGAAGATATTCAAGACCAAATACACATAAGGCTGAACCAATTGTTCCTCAGCATGATCCTATCTTGGATCCGAGAGTAGGACTAAAAGGAGATGAGCCTGTTGTAACAGATGAATATTTAGATTCACTTCCTGGAAAATATGTTAAGGCAGCACTTTTGGCAAAAGAAGTAGGCTTTGATGGTGTTGATATCAAAGCTTGTCATAGGTATTTATTAAGTGAACTGCTAGCAAGTCACACTCGTGAAGGAAAGCATGGTGGTAGTTTTGAAAATAGAACTAGGCTGCTTAAGGAAATATTGCTAGAGGTTAGAAAAGCCTGTGGAGATGATTTTATTTTAGCTTCTCGTTTTAATGTATTTGATGCACACCCTTTTCCTTATGGTTTTGGCTGTGATAAAGATGATATGTGGAAATTTGATGATACCGACCCTAAAAAGTTAGTGCAATTATTTAAAGAGTGTGGAGTTAATCTTTTGACAAATTCTGCGGGGAATCCTTATTATATCTATCCTCAAGTAACACGCCCTTTTGATTTATCAAGCACTGGCATTCCAACCCCTGATGAACATCCATTAGAAAGTACTGCAAGGTTATTTGAATTTACACGAGTTATACAAAAAGAAGCAGGAAACATTCCTGTTATTGGAAACGGATACTCTTGGCTACGTCATTTTGCACCATATGCAGGAGCGGCTAATATTGCAGATGGAACTTGCAGTTTTATCGGTTTTGGTCGCGGAAGCTTCGCATACCCTGATGCGCCGAAGGATTTTTTACAAAACGGTGCAATGGATGCAAAAAAATGTTGTACTGCATGTTCAAAATGCACTCAAATTATGAGAGATCATGGAAAAACAGGTTGTGTTATACGAGATTCTGCTATATATGCGCCATTGTACAAGGAATCACGTTCTGAGGCAGAGGCAAGAG
>CAYJHL010000257.1:0-2385 GCA_964369585.1 uncultured Treponemataceae bacterium
AAATGTACAAGCTGTAATAGACAAGTATTCAGCATACCAAACTGCGTCAGGTGGACTTGCTTATTGGGCAGGTAGACAAACTCCTCATGGTTGGGGAACAAGCTATGCCGGTCACTTTATGATAGAAGCAAAAAAAGCAGGGTATACAGTACCTGATTCTTTATTTGATTCATGGTTACGTTGGCAAAAGCAACAAGCCTCTCAGTGGACTTCTGCAGATACCCAAAGTGTACAAACTCAAGCTTATAGACTCTATACCCTTGCTTTAGCAGGCGAAGGAGATATTGGCGCCATGAATAGATTAAATGCTATTACACATAGACAAAATACGGAAATTCTAATGCTTAGTGCAGCATACGCTGTTATGGGGCATAAAAGTACTGCAGAAAAGGTTTTAGATAACTTGGTAGAAAATACAACATCATATAGATATACTGGTGGAACTTTTGCATCAAGTACACGTGATGTTGCTATGCGTTTGTATGTGCATAACTTGCTAGGCGAAACAAGGAAAACAGCACAAGATGTAAGCGAGCTTTCTGACATTATGTCTTCAGGAAAATATTTAAACACTCAAGAGATATCATGGAGTTTTATTTCGCTTCTTCCATATTACAAGGGTACAAAGTTTCAAAAAATATCTTATGAAATTTTACAAGATGGAAAAGTTCTTGAAGATGACTTTACTGGGGGTAGTAAAACAATCGACTTAGAACCATCTACTAATGGCACTCATACAGTAGAAATTGAGAACACAGGATCTGTTCCTCTTTATGGTAAGGTACTTGTAAAAGGGACTTCTGTACCTGGAACTGAAATGCGAAAAAATGATGAATTATCATTGAATGTAACGTATTACGATGAGTCTGGAAACCGCACAAGCCCTGATTTACTTGAAATAGGAGATAATTTCAAGATTATTATTTTAATCGAAAACTTAGATAGATTCTATAATGTTGAAAATGTTGCTCTTACACTTCCTATACCAACAGGTTGGGAAATATTAAATGAGAGAATAGCCTCAGCAAACGACTCTGTTTCAGATGTATTTGATTATCAGGATATTAGAGATGATGCTATCTATACCTATTTTTCACTAGATTCGAGAGAATTCAAATCTTTTTATTTTAGTGGAACGGTAACGCATGCAGGTGATTATAACATACCAGCAGTTCATGCTGAGGCAATGTACGATAACACCTATTCTGCAGTATATCCAGGTGTAAATGCTGCAGGTAAATAATTTAGATGTAAAAAGAGTCTCCGTAGCTCTTGGAGTCTCTTTTGTACTATCACTGGCTTTGTTTATACCTCTGTTTTTATTAACTGATATGCACAAGCCGTATTCATTTGTATTATATGATAAAGAAGGTGTTTTGCTTGGCGCAACGGTTTCCGAAGATGGTCAGTGGCGTTTTCCTCCAAATGATGTTACTAGTCAATTTGAAAAAGCAATAATTACCTTCGAGGATAAACGCTTTTACGCACATTTAGGAGTAGACCCATTTGCCGTACTACGAGCATTTTTTTCTAATATCCAAGAGGGAAGAATTGTTTCTGGTGCGTCTACACTTACTATGCAAACGGTACGCCTGCTTCAAAATAATCCACCTAGAACAATACAGCAAAAGGTTAAAGAAGCATTTTTAGCGCTACTTTTTGAAATTAGATATACGAAAAAAGAAATTCTTTCACTGTATGCTGCGAATGCACCCTTTGGTGGAAACGTGATTGGTTTAGAAGCAGCATCTTGGCGTTATTTTAATAGACCTCCAAACAGCTTAAGCTGGGCTGAAAGCGCAATGCTAGCTGTCCTTCCAAACCGACCTTCGGCTGTTCACCCTGGATCGAACAGAGACGAATTATTACTAAAAAGAAATAGTTTATTACACTCTATGCATAATGAGGGTGTCATTTCAGAAGAAATATTAAATCTTTCGTTGTTAGAAACAATTCCGCCAGAACCATTTGATCTTCCACAATTGGCTCCTCATTATTTACAACGTGTAAAAAAATTGTCATCTAATAGGCCTGGTATTGATAAGTATAGACTCATTAGCACTCTTGATTACACAATACAAAAAAGTGCATCAGATATTATTGAACGTTGGTCAGAGCGTTTTTCGTTAAATGGTATAAATAATGCAGCTGTATTGATTATTGATACAAAGACAAATATGCCCATTGCGTACTGTGGAAATACTGGGATGGAAGTTGCCCGAAATGAAAGCACAAAAAATGTTGATATAATAACTTCTCTTAGAAGCTCTGGTAGTTTGCTTAAACCTTTTTTGTATGCAGCATTACTGGATAGCAGTTTAATTACTAAAGATCAGCTTGTTCTTGATATTCCAACACGCATAGGAAGCTATATTCCTGAAAACA
>CAYJHL010000258.1:0-2385 GCA_964369585.1 uncultured Treponemataceae bacterium
GTAATTCGATACGATATACTGGGCGAGACAATGAAGATGATGACTTACCAGATGCCGCCCTTTATTCAAGATCAAATCTAACTATTGCAGGTGAGGGGGCGCTTGAAATTACTACATCCTTTGTGGACGCAATAAAAAGTAAGGAAAATCTTGTACTAGAAAATATTTCTTTAACACTTGAAACACCAGAAGATGCAATAGATTCTGACGGTGATATTCACATAAAAAGTGGAATATACGCCATTAATGCAGGAGACGATGCAATACATTCAGAAGCTGGCATTACCATTGACGGCGGTACAATCGGTATTCAAACTTGTGTTGAAGGAATAGAAGGTGCTAATGTAACAATAAATGCTGGAAACATAGATATATACACAACCGATGATGCTATAAACACCCCTGAAGACTATAGTGTGCTTACTATAAACGGCGGAACGATATATCTTGAAACACATGGTGTTGACACCGATGGAATAGATTCTAATAATGATATCACTATTACCGGTGGCAGTATCACTATAAAAATGAGTGACTTAAATCGTGCTGGGCAACACGTAGATCTTGATGGTACCTTTACCCAAACTGGTGGGACAATTAAAGATGAAATGGGGTACATTATTGACCCTCTTTCACAAAAGCAAAGAGGAAGGGCGCCTAGGCCTCGATAAAATTTATAAAAAAAAGGTGAAAATTTGTAAGAAATTTCACCTTTTTTTGTAACCTTTTTTTCGCACAGATGTTTATATTATAAACGCCGCTTAGTCCGAAGACCTATGATTTATGTTTGTGTCTGCTCCGTTGGTCGTAGGAATTAAGTAGCTGTTTTGTTGTACTACTGTGCTTTACATCTTAGTTTTGCTTGCTAATTACGTGCCCCTTGTTGTTCATCGTAGTGCTACAACTTTTCGCGTGCCTTTATGGTACGCATTTTTTTTGTCTAGTAGTATACAGCAAACTCTATACCGACCGTTGATTGTTCTGCAAAATACGTTGCTGCATCGCGACCACGCTCATATTTATACTTTATGCCTAAAATATAGTTATGAAGTTCAATGCCTGCACCTATTGCAAGTGCTATATGATGCTGGTTTTCTATGAGCTTTTCTATGTCCAAATAATCATATATATACGCAACATTAATTCCTGTAATAAAACTAGTATCAAATTTTTTAGATAGTGCATAACGATAATCATGTCCAATGTGAGCTTTGAAGGCTGGAGCGCCGTTTCCTGCATGCCTATAGGTTGCTTCAAGTCCTAAGTATGGTGAAAACATATGTTTTCCTAGGGCTTGCAAGTAATGAGCACTTAACCCAAAGAACTCATAGCTAGCACCCATATCTGCAAAATCAGACTTATATCCATCAACAAAGTGAGTAGAATGGTGGTATATAGGATAAATACGGAACTTTAAGTCTATGTCTAATATCTCTTGCATGTAGACATCAATGTATGCTGAAAACTCACCTGCAAAATCATAGGTATAAAAGTTTACATTATTTACTGTTTGTTCTTTTTCTAGTATTGCTGCAGTAACAGCTCCTGCTATTCCAAGTGAAAAATACGGATTACGGTACAGCTGTATTTCCTTTGCAATACGAGTGTCAATATATGAAAAAACATCTGAAAAGTCAAAGTTATACAGTGGATCTCGGGTGCGAATAGTTTTTTCTAAGTCAAAATTGTAATTAAAAAAAAGTGTTGTAATCATACCACGTTTGTCTAACCACCCTATGTAATATTTATCCTCTGGTTGCAGCTCAAAGATGGAATAACCTTTTTCACTTTGCGTGGGAGCTAGTTCTTGTGAAAAAAGATATGTGGTGCAATAAAGCAATACACATACTATTACAAGTCTTCTTGAAATGGATTTTTTTTTAGGTGTTTTCATTTTTTTTCTCCTTTGTTTAAAAACGTACACATGTATATTATAATACAAATGTATGTTTAAATCAATATCTAAATTGTTTCCTAGAGATTTTGCTTCGGGTATGTATGTTTATTGATTCCCTCTTGAGTTATACACATTATTTCGCTATAATGTGTATATGAATTTAGAAGCTTTTGTATTAGGGTGTGGTGGAATGATGCCACTTCCATATAGACATTTAACCTCTGTTCTTTTAAGGCGAGAAGGGCAACTTTTTTTATTTGATGGTGGAGAAGGAACGCAAGTTTCACTTCGTCGCTTAAACCTTAAGTGGAAAAAAATCAATGCAATCTTTGTAAGTCATACTCATGCAGACCATGTTACAGGCCTTCCAGGAATTTTAATGCTTTCTTCTCAAGTAGATAGGGATGAGCCTCTATATATTTACGGGCCACCTAAAATTAAAGAATACATAGAATCTAGTCGCCAAGTTTTGGATATGTATATAAATT
>CAYJHL010000259.1:0-2377 GCA_964369585.1 uncultured Treponemataceae bacterium
ACCCAAAATACAGAGCTTGGCATAACAGGGCCAAATGCCGCACCGAAAGATGAACAGTATTTTGAGCCAACATTTCGAATTGGAAACTCCATTGCAGGCTTTACTGAAAATGAAAGTGACGACATTCTAGTTGCGTATGCAATTTATACAAACTGGAACTGGGAAGACCCAATACGATAAAATAGAAATACTTACTAATTTTTCTCAGTATTAGGAGGATTACATGGTTATTGAAAATATTGTCCCTAATATATTGATGAGCAATTAATATCATACAACGCAAGTAAATGTAATCTCGAAGAGCATAAGGTATTCGATGGTATTTTTAAAATTGTTAAAATGGATGGTAAAATTATAGGTGGAATTTCAGGGGACATAGAGCTTTTATGTGTTCTTCATATAAAAACCTTGTGGATTTGTGAAACAATGAGAGGTAAGAATATTGGTACAAAACTGCTTTCATCTTTAAAAGAAGAAGCTATGAAAAAAGGAGCTACATTTTCATATCTTGAAACATTTGATTTTCAAGCAAAAGATTTTATGAAAAAAATGGCTACGAAGTATTTAGGAAACTTGAATTTGAAAGTAATAATACACTGTACTTTATGAAAAAGCAGTTAACTAGAAAAACTACTTTGTAGTACTGTTATCTAGAAAAGTAAATAAAATAATAGTACAATGACGAAGGAGATTTGTATGTCAGAAATGTTTGAAGTGTTGATGGTTGTTTGTTTTGGGATTTCGTGGCCAACTTCTATCTTGAAGTCTTATAAGTCAAGAACAACTAAGGGTAAAAGTATTTTATTTTTAAGTTTCGTTTTTGTTGGTTATATTTGCGGAGTAATTAGTAAGCTCACGATGGGAAATATTACATATGTTGTTATCTTTTACATCTTAAACTTATGCATGGTGTTTACGGATATACTTTTTTACATCCGCAATAAAAGGATCGACAAGGAAGTTGCTTTAACGAGTACTAAGGAATAGACTATGTTAAACATACAATTGCAAAAAAAAGAAAAAGCACTAATGATTCTAGGCATAATATTTATATCATTTAACCTTAGGGCACCAATTACAGCAGTTGGCTCTGTGGTAAAGATGATTGCAGACGAATATCATTTATCAAGTACAATGGCAGGATTTATTACAACCCTCCCTTTAATAGCATTCTCTATAGTATCACCATTTGTTTCCAAAGTAATAAAAAATATAGGTTACGGAAAAACAATGCTACTAGGCCTCATTCTTATTATGATAGGTGAACTTATTCGATCATATACAAATCTAGTAGGTTTATTTGCAGGAACTGCATTAATGGGGATTGGTATTGCAATTGGTAATGTATTAATACCTAGCGTCATTAAGCTTCGATTTGGGAACGAAATTGGTAAGCTTACAAGTGTGTACACAACATCTATGTGCCTTTTTGCTGCAGTAGGTGCTGGTGCAAGTATCCCCTTAGCCACAGGACTAAATTTAGGTTGGAAGCATGCACTTGCAGTTTGGTTTTTCATGACGCTGATAGCCATAATTTTTTGGATTCCTCAGTTAAAAAATGATAGCGAAAAAACCTCCCTTATGCAAGAAAAAATTGTTTCAACAAGTTCCATATGGAAAAGTGGTATTGCTTGGTGTGTTACAATATTTATGGGAACACAATCTTTATTATTTTATTCAATGGTTGCATGGCTCCCTACAATTATTCTTTCAAAGGGTATGGATAACACGTTTGCAAGTAATATGGCTTTAACCTATCAACTTGTCGCTATTCCTGCAACTTTGGTTGTTCCAACGCTTTGCGATAAGTTAAAAAATCAACGCCTCTTAGTAACAGCAACTTGTTTAACATATTTTGTTGGAATGGTGTTATTCCTATTTGGAACATCAATATCATTGCTAATTATAGCAGTTTTGCTTGTCTCATTAGCAATGGGTGGATGCATTAGTTTGTCCATCGCGTTTATATCACTTCGAAGTCCGAATGCACAAAAAGCTTCTGAATTATCAGGTATGGCACAAGCAGCCGGGTATTTGTTAGCTGCAATAGGCCCGACATTAATGGGTACAATTTTTGATTTTTCCCGAAGTTGGTCTATTCCAATTACAATTTGTATTCTATTAATCATTATTTTATCATTTGTAGGGTGGACAGCCGGAAATAACATCACAGTGAAAGAATAGTTAAAACTACTTTCAAATATGAAACTATCTTGACAAAATTACTTTCCTCTAATATAATTCCAATATTGAAACTATATGGAGTTTTATATGAAAGATGCGTATTTTAAATTTATGAGTGCAATTGATATTGATTGTTATAAAAGTATAAGAGATAGTGAAATTGGAGATACTCTGCCCTACTCAGATATTGTAC
>CAYJHL010000260.1:0-2337 GCA_964369585.1 uncultured Treponemataceae bacterium
CAGTAACCAAAATATTAGTGCATTTTTTACCTTTTAGAACATCTAAAACTGGGCGCCCTGCAGTTCCAGAGGGCTCTCCATCATCACTCATACCATATACTTCTGCATTCTTTCCTACTGCAAAGGCGTGTACAACATGATTTGCGTCACTGTAAAGTTCTTTTAAGGATTTTAATTTTTCGCGTGCTTCTGCTTGTGTTGTTACTGGAAAAGCTTCTGCTAAAAAACGAGAATTTTTAAAAAATAACTCTGCTTCAGATGGGTTTAGTAGAATATCCATTGGCTTTACTCAGTGCCGTTGTTATTTGATCCATCATTTTCTACATTATGATAATCGGGTAAGCGAATAATTCGTTGGTCTATTTCTTCTATTGCAGGAGCGGAATCAAAATAAGCTAAATACCAGGATGCAAATGCAATACTAAAACGCATGAGACTTATATACATACAAATAATATAGACAACATTGAGTACTGATGCTATTGCAGAATATAGAGGAATTGTTGCATCAAAATTTGGGACAAACAATGGCATTTGAATTACCAATAAAGAAACTAGGCCAAGCGGCACATAAAAACTTGAGCATCGTAGGCAAAAGCCTAGAAACTCCATTTTTTTACCTTTCGTTATCCCACAGCTTTTTTTCAAAGCCTCTTTTATACTTATTTGCGAGTTTTCATATAGCAAAAACCATGCAAAAGTAAAATGTACATACAAAAAGGCAAGTACAATTAGAGAAATTATTCCTAAAATACCAATAAGCATTTCAAAATCAATTTGAATAATATTTGAAGACATTAAAAAAGTTAATACCACTGTTAAGATAGCAAGTATAGCTACGTAAATTGATGTAAAAACCAACCCAAGTAAAAACGATCTCTTAAAATCTCTAAACCCTGAAAAAAGATGTCCTAATACCGCATAGCGCCCAGCATACAACAAAAATACGAGTACAAAAAAACCATATTGCACTACATACTGAAAAGAAGAAATTGCAATAGTCGCAAAAAAAAGCATTATCATAGATGTAATATTCATTGTAGATGACATCAAAGCACTTGCCATAGGAAGCATCGTAAAAGCCATCATAAAGGTTGTAATTATTCCCATCACTAAAAGTGCAATAATAAATTTAGGTAAATTTTGGGCCATACAAGACTGTACTTTTTTTACATATTCCTTAGTCATAACGCTCTCCTCCTTACCGTATTATAATAGGTCTAACTGAGCCTTTCCCTTTGCTTTCACAACAGCCACTTTTTGCACTTCTTTTGAAGCTAACCGTACCCCTTGTGCTTTCAAGCCCTTTTCTTCATAATTTTCAGCTTTGAATTCTTCTTCAAGAATTTTTAGCCGAGGCTTTTTTACATAATGAAGCTTAAAGTCAAATTTCTTTCTCATGTCGACATGAAGCACTGTACACCCTGGTGGTGTAATTTGATAATCTCGGTTTAATATAAACTGCCCTATTCTACAGCGCTTTATGTAAGCATAATTTGTTTTCGGATCTTTATAAATAACCGTAAACAATACTTTAGAAAGTTCGTCTTTATCGGACAGTCCACAATACCACATGCCTGCATCAACAAAGAGTTTTTCTGGAACATCGTTTACATGGTATACACCACTTTTTCTAAGTACAACTATGCGGTCATAAGGAGAAACTTTAAATAGCTCTGTACCGGTTGAAACGTTTGTTCCTAAATATCCTGTTTTTGAATCGTAGCGAAGTGAAAGATCGCGTTTTACAACTTCTCGAACATCAACTTGGTCAAATCCCTTTATTTCGGTTTTACGTTTCGTTTCTTCTGCATCTAAGCGAGCTAAAATTCCGTCTAACCAAGAAAGAGCATAGGCGACAAGATTTTTTAAGAGCTTTGCAATTTCTTTTAATCGCTCGTTTATTTCTTGCACTTCTTGTCTATTTTTATTTATGTCATAAAGCGAAATACGTCTAATAGGAATTTTTAATAATCTTTCTACATCATCTTCTGTTACAGGTCGAATAAGTTCTGCTTTAAATGGCTCAAAGCCTTTTATTACAGCCTTTACAACTGTTTCGGCTGTTTTCATTTTTTCAATTGATTTATAAATGCGCTCTTCAATAAAGATTCTTTCTAAGGTGCGCATATGAAGCTTATCAGTAAGGTTAGCCCTTTCAAGTTCGAGTTCATCTTTAAGAATGGCAACAAGCTGCTTTGCGTGGTGTTTAATAACATCGGTTACGGTCATAACCTTTGGCATATTGTTGTTTATTAATAGAAGATTACATGAAATTGATTGTTCACAATCGGTAAATGCATACAAGGCGTCAACTACTTCTTGCGCATACACACC
>CAYJHL010000261.1:0-2336 GCA_964369585.1 uncultured Treponemataceae bacterium
GTAATCATCAAAAGAAGAAAGAAAGAAAAAATAATTGTCCTTGTAAGTCCAAAATCTTGGATTGATTTTTTTATTGCTTGAATCATGTTATTTACTTTCCTTTTTATGTATTGAACTCATTGCGAGACCAAAGTCTGCATCAGAGTCTGTAGGGTTAAGTATACTTGAAATAACCCCATCAGAAACAATAGCAATTCTATCACAAATACTTCTAAGTTCAACAAGTTCACTTGAAACCATAATAATAGTAATCCCTTCTTCATCGCGAAGCTTTACAAGATGTTCCATTATTAATTTTTTTGCCCCAATATCAATACCTCTTGTTGGTTCTGATACAATGAGAACACGTGGCTTTAGACTTAAAGCATTTGCAAGACACACCTTTTGCTGATTTCCACCAGAAAGGCGACCGGCATGTTGATGTGGCCCTGTGCAGCGAATGTCTAATAGCTTAATCATTTTTCTTGTATGTTTATTAGCTTTAACAGGGTTTAATAGCCCCAATTTGTTTAAGAAATTTTTCTTTACCGTTAGAGCATTGAAAATTATATTTTGCTCAATGCTTTCTTCTAGAAGTAAGCCTATACCTCGTCTATCTTCGGAAACAAATGCTACTCCTGAGTTTAATGCATCACCAAGCTTTGTAAAATCTATTTTTTTACCAAAAATTTCTACATCACCAGAAGCAGGGTAAATTCCCATAATTCCGTTAGGAATACCAATTTTTCCTTGACCTGCTAAACCACCGATACCAAATATTTCACCTTTTTTTACTTCGAAGTCTACACCTTGAACAACTTCACCTGGCATACTAACGTTTAGAGAAGCCACTTTTACAGCTGTTTCTGCTGAGCTTAAGTCAATTTCTTTTTTATTGTCTACAAGTTTTTCAATTTTTCGACCAACCATCAGTTGCGCCATTTCTACAACATTGGTGTCTTTAATTGATTTTGTTTCAACTTCTTGTCCATCACGTAAAATGGTCATAGAATTAGCTACATCCATTACTTCTGACAAGCGGTGAGTAATAAAAATAATTGCAATTCCTTTTGATGCAATCAATTGCATTACCTCTAGAAGCTTAGTTGCTTCACTTTCAGTAAGTACAGCTGTTGGTTCATCAAAAACAAGCACTTTTACTGCTGTTTTATCAATTTCACGAGCAATTTCTACGAACTGCATATAGCCAACAGGAAGACCTGCAACTTTACTATATTCATCAATGTTCATACCAATTGAATCAAGAGAGTCTTTAGCATCATTATTAATTTGCTGCCAGTCAAGCTTTTCTAAGCTTGGCCCAAATACACGGCTTAACACAGTAGGAACAGTCGGTTCTCGCCCAATTTTAATATTTTCTGCAACAGTAAACCCTGGAATGAGCATAAATTCTTGATGAACCATTCCTATACCTGCTTGCATAGCATCATTGGGTGATGTAAAGTTTACATCCTCGCCATCTACTTTTACAGAACCTTCAAAACCACCAGTTTGATGGATAACTTTCATACCAAAAAGAATATTCATAAGCGTTGACTTTCCAGCACCATTTTCACCAATAAGAGCGAAAATTTCACCTGGTTTTACTCGCAAAGAAACATTCTTCAATACAGCATTATCGCCATACGATTTTGATATGTTGTCCATTTGTAATACATATTCAGATTTCAAATCAATATCATCCTTTTATTTTTGTTTACTGGGACTTATTGGATAATCCCTCTTTGTTACATAACCTTTATGCTTGTAACAATCGCGTAGTTCTTCAAAATATAGTAGAGCATTAATAAACACAAGAAATGTGCATATTAAAACTATACCATAAACACAAAGTACACACATTATTACTAATTTTGTGTACTTTGTGATAGTTAATTAATTGTATTTCTACACTACTAATTATTAGAAGTTATAGTAATCACACATAATTAGGTGGAAATTTTCAATAGCTCCATCATCATCTGTGTAGAGTGCTAGCGTTGCTTCAAGATCGCCAGATTCTTGAATAACCTTGTTGATACTTTTTGCAAGTTCTTCTGGGTTATGGCGTTCTGTGAATTCTCCAGCTGCATAGCGTAATGCATAGTCAGTTCCTGCTTCTACCATTAACATGTTAACAGAAACAGGGAAAGTACTTACACGACCTTCATTACCAAGTTCAATAACTTTTTCGTTAATTTGTGAAAGCATGTATTGAACGTCACCTTCATGACCTTCTGTTGAGATGTTAAGTGCTGCAGGGAATCCGTGGTATGGAGAAGGACAGCATTGTAGTGAGTATACACCACCTTGTTCGATTACAGAACGAATAAGAGGTTCTTGCATTGAACAGTTTG
>CAYJHL010000262.1:0-2334 GCA_964369585.1 uncultured Treponemataceae bacterium
CTGTGCTGCATCATCAACAAAAACACCGCCACCTTTATAATTTATTGCAATGTTTTCGGCAATTTCTCCTCCACTCATACTAAATGTTGCTAGACTACCTACTACGGCAACCGCACCCCCATTGTCAGAAGCAATATTGTCGTGTATTCGCCCGGCACTCATAGTAAAGTTAGCGCCTGCCATAACATATGCACCAGCGCCTTCATTTGAGGTATTTTGAGTTATTGTGCTATTTGCATTATCGATTAATAAAGTTCCTTTATTTGCTAGATATATCCCGCCACCTAAAGTTGCATTATTACCCCGAACAGTTCCACCTGTTATCTCTACAGCTGCACTAGAATGTATAGCACCACCATTTAAAGTAGAATTATTGTTTTGTAAAAAGGACTTTTCGCCAATAATTAGTTTTCCACCTGTTTGCTGAATGAGAGGAGCATTAGCTGTTACGTTTCCGTCACCTGCAAACAAATCTGAATTGGTTTCATCTAGAGTTCCGCCACCTTGTCCATCGATGGTAATATTTTGAAGCGTAAGCGTTCCGCCTGTTACATTTATCAAAGCATCTGTATAATCGTCATTAGTAGCTGGAGTTGTCCCACCGTAGCGTTTAATAGTAACGTTTTCATTTCCGTCCCATGTTTCTGTACCGCTAACCGTAAGTGTATTCACTACCCAAATAGTACCACTATTACCAATGCGACTATTTGCGGTGGCAAAGTCAGCTACTGGGGCTGCAGGATCATTTCCTATATTCTCGTTATCTCCGCCACCCGAAACATATACATGAGGTAGTGTATCTAAAATAATAAGGTTTCCTTTACTTAATTTAGGATACGCAGATGCAGTAGAAGTATCCAAATCAAACTTGATGTCGTCTCCTTGCGAAAAATAACCCTTACCGAGTACAAGCATATCTCCAACATTGCCGGAAAGAGGGCTTAAACCTATTTTTGCACCACTAGTAAGTGAAGCATCTAGTTTAATAGGGCTGTTGTTTTCATCATTCATAAATGAAAGATTATTTTTATCAACGTTCCCTGTTTCACGTAGGTTATCGAATACTATTGGATTACCACTAAGGTTAAAGTCTACATTAGTATCAACATAAACACCACCTCCGTTGTAACCAGTATTGTTTGAAATTGTAGCACCGCTCATATATACTTTTGCACTGTCTGTTACAAAAACACCACCACCGCGGGCATTAAGACCTGCCTCTGCCAGCACAGTGTTTTCTGTTATTAGCCCATTTTTTATATTTGCCGTTGAGTCAATAATCGCAATACCACCACCCATAACAGCACTATTATCTTGTATGGTAGCCCCATCTAGTGTGAACGTTGCATTATTTTCAACTAAGACACCGGCTCCAACATATTGGTCTGTATTTGAAAGGTTCGCATTTCCATCTTTTATGGTTAGGTTTTCGCCAAGTGTTAGGTTTACCCCGCTTCCACTTACATAGAGAACACGTTTAGTATCTTGACCACTAATACTACCGCTTCCATATCCTTGAAGTGTTATGTTTAAAGGAGTTTCACTTTCCATTTCTACCAAAGCATCATTATTTGAGCCAATTGTTACTAAGCCACCTTCGCCTTCAAAAGTAATTTCATCCATAACATTAATAGTATAGTTTGTAGAGCCATCGTTTATTTCTTGTATTTTTTGTACAGCTCTCTGTACAGACTGAAATGGCCTACTAACCGTTCCAAAATCATCGGTATCGACTCCATTTGAGCGAACATAATAATGACTACGTATAATACCTGTTGTACCAATAGTAACTGCTTCTGATTGAAGCCCTTTGCTGTCAATAAATGAAATTGTAAATGTAGGGCTTGTTGATTCTGCAGCATCCGAAATAAAATATAAAGCATTTTCAGTATGAAAAAACGCTTGTCCTGCACTGTCTTCCATAATAATATCATTACCTGCAGAATCTTTTGTAATAGGAGTAGATAATAGAGAACTTCCGCTTGGTAAAGATATCTTACCATCATCTTCGTTTCCAGGATTATTAATTATGTCAATTGGGTAATCTTCACCGTTAATTCGAATAGTGCGAATATCAGTGTGTATGCCTTGTCGTTCTTCTAATGTTGCAATGTCAAAGGCTAATACCCATGTAGGATAATCTTCATTTTTTAATGCAACAACAGTATCTGGGTTCACTGGTGGCGTATTTACAATAAGGCTATATGTAAAGGGTTGAAAAACACGCCCTGTTGAACTTTCTGTTAAAGCAATAGAGGCCGAAACATCTCCAAACTGTGCATTAGTATCTAAAGCTTGTAAAAAAGTTTCAGTTAATGTTAACTCCATTATATT
>CAYJHL010000263.1:0-2314 GCA_964369585.1 uncultured Treponemataceae bacterium
CGTCAATAAAAATAATACATGGTGCTTTTTCTCGGGCTTGTTTAAAAAGGTCTCGCACACGGCTTGCCCCAACGCCTACAAACATTTCGACAAATTCTGAACCTGAAATTCTAAAAAACGGAACGCCAGCTTCACCTGCACATGCTCGTGCAAGTAGCGTTTTACCGGTACCTGGAGGGCCTACGAGTAGAACGCCCTTTGGAATTTTACCACCAATTTCAGTGTATTTTTGTGGTGATTTTAAGAAGTCTACAACTTCGACTAATTCTTCTTTAGCTTCATCGACGCCAGCAACATCATTAAATCTTGTTGTTACCTTGCCTTCTTCTACAGCGGCTGCCTTGCTTTGTCCTGCTGAAAAAATGCTTCCACCAATACCGCCACCCATTTTCTTAAATATAAATCGGTACATTAAAAAGAGGAGTCCAAATGGCACTATCCAATTAAGCAAAAATTGAAAAAGCATATTATTTTGTGGTTTTACTGCTTCATAAGCAATATTTTTTTCATCAAGGAGCATTAAAAAATCTTCAGTTAGTATTCCTACTGTTTTATAACTTGTTCTTGAAGGCGTTGTTGCAGAAAATAGATATGAAGGACTTCCTGCATCTGGTGTTGATCCACTTGTTTGCGGTCCATATCCTGTAAAATAAGTTTCTCCAAGTTCAACGCTTACAATTTGGCCTTGTTCTATAAGGGCCTTAAATTGTGAAAATTCTATAGTTTGGTCGTTTTGAGCCATAAATAAATAATTAAAGGCGGTAACGCCAACAAAAATTGCAATTAAAATTGCCCACATCGGAAACTTTGGTTTTGTTTCTTTCGGTTTATTTTTGTTTGGTTCTGTAGAAAACTTAAAGAAATTAAATGGATCATTATCATCCTTTTTATTGTTATTATCATTATTATTTGAATCGCTCATGTAGCCTCCGAAGATGCAAAAATAAATTTGCTCCTTATCAATATACTCAATTACTTTAGAATAGTCGAGTGAATTTGAAAAAAAATATAAAAATTCTTATTAAGAGCGCTTCATTAGAGTCCGATAATTGAATAGAGGATACTGCATTTGCAGTGTTCAATTTACTACTTTGGGAGAAACAATGGCGTACACAAAACCTTACGCAGCATACAAGCAAACGGGAATTAAAACAGCTAGTAAAGGAAAACTTATTGTAATGCTTTACGAGGGAGCTGTGCAAAACATACATGCTGCTTTGCGCTTATTTGACTCAGAAAAGAAACTCCCAGTAAAGTCTATTGAAAAATTTCATAACCACATTGTAAAAACTCAAGAAATTATTACTGAGTTGATGGTTTCACTTAACATGGAAGAGGGTGGAGAAATAGCTCAAAATCTCATGTCATTATATAGATTCTTCAACAAAGAATTGATGGATATTTGTATGAGTCATGACCATGCAAAGTTAAGTGATATTGGAAGGTTAGTGGGAGATTTGTGTGAATCTTGGAGAGTTGTAGTAGCTTCTACTCCTATGATGAATGAGCAACATGCAGCTCTTAACGTAAGTGGGTAACACATGTCAGATGTAGCATTAAGTCAAGTAGAAATTGATGAACGGGTATTAATTTTAAAGCGGTTTCGTGAACTTCTCTTAGAACAACGAAAAAAGTTTCAAGAGTATTTAACCGTACTAGAAAAACAAGAGTTTAGTATTATTGAAGGTGATACTGAAAAGCTTATGGCTCATACTGAACTTGAACAAAATATACTTGGAAATATAAATAATCTTCAAAAGGTTATTAAACCTATGGAAGAAATGTATAGAGAAACTCATGCAAATGATGACGCAATTCCTGAATTAAAAGCAGACCTTGCTGGTTTACAAGAAAAAATACTTGTTCAAAATGAAAAAAATCGTACAACGCTAAAAGAACATTTGGCTGTGGTGCGTACAAAAATTCAAAACTTTCAAAATCCTTATCGCAACACTCGCTCTGTGTACGCCCAAAGTGCAAACGCTGCAAGTATAATTAGCATAGAGACGTAAGAAATGGCAAGCTACACAGAAAATCTGTGTAATCTGTGTAATCTGTGGATTTCAAATGACCTATTCTGGTGGCACATGACAAATCTTCCTGGTAAACGTAACCGTTCCTTTTTACTGAAAGTGGAATATTAATTATTAATTGATAATTATTAATTATTCTGCTATACTTATCTCATGGATTTGTTCGATAGTCAAACAGCAAAAGCAAATGATGGGCCTCTTGCCTCTCGTATGAGACCTCGCACCCTAGATGAATATATTGGGCAAGACCACATTGTTGGCAAGGGCAGGCTTTTGCGCAG
>CAYJHL010000264.1:0-2312 GCA_964369585.1 uncultured Treponemataceae bacterium
CAAGGACCAACGGGTTATGAGTCCGTTGCTCTAACCAACTGAGCTATAGGCCCGTTTGCTCAGTAATTAATGTTACCTTGAGCATTATATCATAAAACACTCTCTTTCGTCAAGATACTAGCAACGAAGAATCTTCTTTTTCTTTTAGAGATCCGTAATAAATGCGACACTTTATCAAAGCAAATAGAATAGTCACAACTGCAAACCACCATAAAAAAGAGCTCTGTGAAGCAAAAAAATTGTATATACCATGTAGCAAAAAAGACATTATAAAAGCTCTTTTAAAATGCAGCTTGTTTCGATGAGCCCAAACAAAAAAACCCGACAATAATGCACACAAGGTGTGTAAAATTACAGCAGTAAAAAGCCTTGGGATTGTTTCTGCCAAGCCTGTAACAAGATACATAACTGTTTCAAAAGAGCCTACCGTACACCCCAAAATTAAGCTGGAAAACATAAATGTTTTCAACGTTTCAATTTTTTTTGAAAAAAAGCAAAGTAAAAACATCTTCACCACTTCTTCTACTAGAGCAAACAGAACAACTGAAATAAGGAGCCCCATATAACCTTGAATAGACAGAGGAATATACTCTGAAATATCATTTATAAAGGTTCTCACAAGAATAATCAAGATAATAGCAATGAGCCCAAGCAAAAGAGCTTGTAGCGCATGAACAATCTTAAATTCTTTAACAAAAACAAGACAAAGGGTTATCCCTGCCAGCAAAGGCACAAAACATATTGCTAGTGATAATAATAAGCTCATACTATCATCTTACCCCAATTATCACTTTAATGCAAGAAAGGACTATCCAAAAAAATATAATTCTATTATAGTGTACTGCATGGATAAATGCATAGTTTTAATAGGAGTTAAACACTCTGGGAAAACCACCGCTGGTGAGTTATTGGCAGAACAGTTGAACCTTCCTTTTTTTGATATAGATCATATAATTGAAAAACAAACCGGAAAAACCTGTAGAGCATTGTACTCAAGTGAAGGAGTCAGGGCCTTTCAAAAAGCAGAAACTGAAGCTTGCCAGTTTTTTCTTGAAGCTTCAAAAAATGTTATCGATGGTAAAAATGGTATAAAAGCAATTGTTGCTGTTGGCGGAGGAATCTGCGATAACATAGCGGCAATAGAGTTACTACACGACGTAGCAATATTTGTCTACCTTGAAGTACCAAACCATGTAGCATTTGAACGCATCTTAGAAACATCAAAAGAATTGAATAGTATCCCTGCTACATTTTTGAGTGCCGACCCCAAAAGCGAAGAAGAAATGAGAGAAGTATTCTATGAACAATACAGAAAAAGAAGCAAAGAATACAACTCAATTGCAGACATTACAATACAAACAAACGATATGAGCCCTGCAGAAATAGCAGCATTAATAATTAAAGAACAAACATTTAAGAATCTTTAATATCTCACCTTAAAACAAATTTACAAATAAAAAAAGCAGGTTTTATCCCTATGGGTTATAAAACCTGCTTTCTCATATTTAAACTACCTATCAACTAGCAGCCGCAACCGCCGCCACAACTTGAACAGTCAGATGGAGCACATCCACCTTCAGATCCGCTAGAGCCACAACCGCATCCGCCATCAGATGCTAAAAGAGCAGCAATTTCATCTTTAGTAGCTTCTCGAACAGAATCAATAGTTACATCAAAATGAAGCGTTTGCCCTGCAAGTTCATGATTTGCGTCAATAGTTACCGTGTCACCTTCAATTTTAGTAACGGTAACAATTCTTGGACCTGCTTCAAATTGCATACCAACTTCAATCTCAGCATCAACTTCAAAGTTTGCCTTTGGAACTTCTACAACTAATTCATCTGAATATTCACCATATCCATCTTCTGGCTTTATAGCAACAGTTAAACTGTCGCCAGCCTTCTTCCCTTCTAGTTCTTTTTCTAATCCAGGGATAAGATTACCATAGCCATGAAGATACTCTAATGGCCCCATGTCTTTTGATGTGTCAATAACATCGCCCTTGTCATTTTTTAGGGTGTACTCAATGTTTACAATCGAATCTTTTTTTATTTCCATATTATTTTAGAAAGCCTGAACGACTTCCGTTACCTCCTCAATTTCTTCTTTTAAGTAAGCCTCAATTCCTTGTTTTAAGGTCATTGTAGACATTGGACAGCCATTACAAGCTCCCAACAACTTTACAGAAACCTTACCTGCATCATCCACGCTCACAAACTCAAGGTCACCCCCGTCTTTTTGTAATTGTGGTCTAACTGCCTCAAGGGCCTCTTTTACTCTTTCTTCAAGTGACATATATATCTCCTATAAAA
>CAYJHL010000265.1:0-2309 GCA_964369585.1 uncultured Treponemataceae bacterium
AGAATGAAAATTCCATTTGGTATTGCGCAAGTTGGTAAAGCTTTTAGAAACGAAATTGTAACTAAAAACTTTATTTTTAGAACATGCGAATTTGAACAAATGGAAATGCAATTTTTTGTAAAACCAGGCGACGATGATAAATTTTTCGATTACTGGAGAGAACAACGTTGGGCATTTTACAAAAAATACGGCGTAAACATGGATAAACTCCGATGGCACCACCATGATAAGTTAGCCCACTATGCAAAAGACGCATATGATATTGAGTATGAGTTCCCAATGGGATTTCAAGAGCTTGAAGGAGTTCACAATAGAACAGACTTTGACCTTTCTCGACATGCTGAGTATGCAGGAAAAGATATGCAGTACATTGATCAAGACAATGGTAATGAGCGCTATATTCCATATATCATTGAAACATCAGCAGGGTTAACACGTAACCTTTTAATGTTCCTTTGTGATGCATATGAAGAAGAAAAAGTTGCAGATAAGGGTAATGATGACGATTGGAGAACTGTTATGAAGTTCCACCCAAAAATTGCTCCTATTACTGTTGCAGTATTGCCGTTAATGAAAAAAGATGGACTTGCAGAAATTGCTCAAGAAATTCAAACTGAACTAAAAGAAGATTTTATGACAGATTATGATCAAGCTGGAGCAATTGGAAAACGATATCGCCGACAAGACGAAATTGGTACTCCATTCTGTGTAACTGTTGACTATGATACAAAAGAAGATGATAGTGTAACACTTCGCTTCCGAGATTCTATGGAACAAGTACGCGTAAAAAGAAGCGAACTTTCTGCACGAATTAGAGAAGAAATACGAAAATTTAATTAATAATTAATAGGTAATAATTAACAATTAAAATTATCCCCGTAGTGGTTTATTGCAATAAACCACTACGGGATTTTTTTTGTAATGGTTCTATTAATTATTCATTGTTAATTATTAATTATCCTAGATTTCTTCCAATTCTTCTAACTCTTCTAAATCATCGTCTTCCTCTGATGAGTCTGATTGAGGAACATCCTTTGGCAGTAAAGTTTTTACGAAATCCTCTGTTTCCTGTTTTGTAAGAACTCTTTTAATTTGGAATTCTCCTATTCCTGACTTAACAAATCTATCTGCGCCGTTTTCTGTTTTTTCATTCATAAGTTGCACAATTGGGTTTTTTGGATCTTCCGGATTAGTATCGGCTACTAAACCAATTCTTCCATCTGCAAGATATACATAACTACCAATTGGGAAAAGAGACATACTGTAAAGCAGTGCTTTGATAACGGTTTCGTCGTATTGCTTACCAGTGTTTTTCAGCATTTCTACCATTGCTTCATGCGAACTTTGCGCACTTCTATGGTGACGAGGTGCTGTAATAGCTTCAAAAGAACACGCTATTGAAATTATTTTTGCATATAATGAAATATCTTTTCCTGTTAGTTTTCTTGGATATCCTGAACCATCTTCTTTTTCATGATGTTCAAGTACAGCCAAGCCAACGCTTAGCGGAAAATTATAACTTTTTACAATATCATAGGATAAAAGAGGATGAGTGTAAATTGTTTTCTTTTCTGCAGGTGTTAAAATTCTGTTTGTCATATAATATTGCGGTGGCAATTTAATCATTCCAATTTCATGTAAAACACAAGCAACACCAATTTCGGAGAGCTTACTTAAAGGTATTTTTAGCTGTATTCCTATAATGATTGCAAAAACTGTTGATCTCATTGAGTGATATACAAGGAAGTCTTTACTTTCGGGTTCCATTGCAGGGGTAACGCGTAAGATGTATCTTCTGTTTTGGTTAATAAAAATGCATAAGTCTTTTACAACATCGTATAAGGGACTATAGTGTAATTCTCGATGAGTTGCAAATCTCGTGTAAACTGCATTTATATAGTTTAAATATTCGTTGTAAATAGCTTTTACAATGTCAAATTTATTTACGGCCTCACCAGCACTTTTGTTTATTTGAGCTATCTTTTCTTTTAGAAGTGTTTCAGGATTTCCTTTAGATTCTTCAATTTCATTTGAATCTGCAGAATGCTGTATGCTTGTTGCTGCTGTACTTATTGATCCTGTAGAAAAAACTTCCTTAAAATTCCAATCCAGCAATGCTTTTATTAAGCTTTCAGTTATAGGGGTCATTGGATTGAGCAAAGAAAATGTATTATCGAGCTGCACTTCTGCGGTGAAGTACATGCCTTCTTTTAGTTCTGCTACAGCATACGTGTTCATCTATTCTCCTAATTGTTCAACATCTATAAAGAGTTACTGCTTTAAAAAAAAGACTGAAAACCATACTGTCT
>CAYJHL010000266.1:0-2287 GCA_964369585.1 uncultured Treponemataceae bacterium
TTCTAAATGGCGTTTCAGCTTGGAATAAAAGTCCATCAGACTCAATAGTGTTATTATTTACAATTACTGCATACAATTCATGAATGTGTTTATACTTTTGCCCCGATTCCGATAGTTTTTCAAGCAGATAATTACGCTTGTCTTCTATACGACTTTCAATACCTTCAAGTTCGCTAATCTTTGTTAGTTTATCGGTTTCATTTGAAATTTTTTGAGTAAGTAGCTTTACAGCTTCATTGCTTTCTATTTTTTCTTTAAGCGTTTTTATAATTTTAAAATAAGGCTTACATCCCTCATTGAGCAAATCGAGAGAATTGGAAATTTCAGTCAAGATTTCTTTCTTCGCTTTTTCCCACATAGATTTTGTGTTATCAATTATTAAACTTCTATGAGTCTCTACCAGTTCGCTTGAGTATTCAGAAAAAGAACATGCTAATTCAATCTCTGAGACAATGTTGTCAATCGCCTCAAGGTTTGCTTTGTCTAATTGTAAAACATCTACCTTCTTTGATAGTTCGGCAACTTTTGACTTTGATTCATCATAAGACAAAACATCTTCTTCCGATAACCCAGATGTTGCAACAAGTTGTTCTTTTTCTTTTGTAAGCTTCTCTATTTCGATAATAATGCCTTCTTTATTACCAATATCCGATTTTTCTGAATATATTTTCTTTAATTCATTATCAGCAGATATAAAATCTAAGAGAATTTTACTAACCGAATTCTTATACTCTTTCAAAATCATTAAGAATTTTTGTTTTTCAGAGTTAATCTTATGATTTTTTAAAATAATATCTTCTACCCATTTATCAATTTCTGTTTGATTTTCTTTAGCATCACTTAACTGATTTAGATATGTTTGGGGAATATATACTATTTTATGACTATCACTACTTCCATCTTTCCAGTATACATTCATCCTAACATCATTTTTGGTGCAACGCTTAGAAGTGCCTAAATGCTTTGTTGTTTGACTTTCGTCTATGTGTCTTGCTAAGTTTTGAATAAGTATAGATTTACCTGTTGATTTTCCACCAATGATACAGTTTAAGTTCTCATTAAAGTATATTGGTTCAATCTGAAAATCACCGTCAATGAACTCGACTCTGTCAATCACCTGATACCCTTGTTTTTCTTCGGGTTTTATTTCAGATATCTTCACTCTTTGCTCTGGTTCAAAAATCACTTGTTTTAATCCTTCAAAAGTAGGATCTGCTTTTATCCAACAATATCTATTTTCATCTGGTCTAAAAAGTTTGACAATTTCATGTGCATCAGAACCATGTATACAGGCTTTTATAGATTTGAACTCTTCTACAAAATCGTTTACATTTTCATATTTTTTTCCTAATGACCAGTTTATATTATTTGCATTAGAGGTAAACATCATATGGCTTTTTGCAATTAAATTTCTTCTTATACTATGACTCCTGCTTCCCCACGGTAATGATGTCAATTCTTTGTCACAAGGAAGTACAGCAATGAATTTGTCTCGAAAAATCGGATTGCTATTTAATATTTGTAGTATTTGATTTTCGTTTACCGTTAGATGCTTTAAGCCTATATAATAGTCTGTTCCTGTAAAAGTAGAATTTTCCTTTTTTAATTTTTGTCCAAATAATTCTATATTTCTTTGAGTTAAAGTTTTTTGTATATCTTGCGATCCTTCCTCACTTCCGAAATTGAATGTGATTTTTTCAATAAAGTCACTCTGTATCTCTTCAAGTGATAGCTCATTCGATAGTATAATATGAAAATTCAAACTATCATCTTTTTCCGTAATAGTATCTAATCTAAATTCTATATTGGGTAATAACAATGTGTTATTAAATTTATCGATTAATCTTGCATCTATTGAACCTTCAATAGTAAACAACTCAGTTAGTTTTTGTTCATTTGATTTATATTCACTCATCAATTTGGAATATCCATCTATTGTAAAATAGTCGGTTATTCCAATGACTGCAATATTATTTTCTTGAGATCTTCTAACCAGTTCAACTACATAGGCGTCAAAGTCATCACCAAATTGATTGTTTAATATCGACTTTGGTGTATGTATATGCAAATCCCATCTACGCCATTCTGAACCTCTTGGATATTCACCCATTCTTTATGCTCCTTATCTTTTTTATATTGCGCTTATTATATCAAAATTAGTATGCAAGCTTGTTATTCTAATTAAATTTTATCATGAGTACAGCGTTTCTTACAACACCAACAACCACACTATTCCCAATCTGCTTATAGGCATCATGTATTGTGATACTATTCGGGAATTTAAACT
>CAYJHL010000267.1:0-2275 GCA_964369585.1 uncultured Treponemataceae bacterium
GTAAAGAATGAGTTATTTTGACTGGGCGGCGACAAGTTTGCCAAATAAAGACATATTACAAGAGTCTCTTGATGTTTCACTTGCGTTTTCTGCAAACCCCTCGGGGGTACATGATAAGAGCATTGCCTCTAAAAAAAAGCTTGAAGAGGCTAGAAAGAGATGCGCCGATGCTTTGAGCGTAAAAGAGGGCTCAATTATTTTTACATCGGGTGGAACTGAGTCAAATTACCTACCAATGTTATCCCTTTTACAGAGGCAAGCCTCGGGAAGCATTTTAGTGAGCGCAATAGAACATTCTGCCGTAAAAGAGCAAGCTATTGCAATGGAGCGCTGTGGCCTAAAAGTAATAAACGTTTCATGTGATAAAGACGGCATTGTAAAACCAGAGCATGTAATACAAAAACTACAAGACGACACCCTACTCGTTTGCATAATGGCAGTAAACAACGAAACGGGCGCCGTTCAGCCAATAGAAGAAATAGCAGATGCTATAACAGAGCATTGCAAGGGTAAAAAGAGGCCAAAGTTGCATGTAGATGCCGTGCAAGCCATTGGGAAGGTGCCGTTTAATTTGGCACACCCTGGCATTGATACCGCTGCCATAAGCGCCCATAAACTCTGTGGCCCAAGAGGCTCAGGCATTTTATACATGAAAGATAGACAAGAGCCATTTTTGCGTGGTGGCGGACAAGAAGGCGGCCTTAGAAGCGGCACTGAAAACCTTTTTGGTATTTGGGCTTTAATGCGCTGTTTAGAAGAATACGCACAAAAAGAAAAGCTTGCACGCCACATAGAAAAGCAATCTACCCTTATGAGTGATTTTATAGCAAAATTGGCTGATATTAAAACATGTGGAATAATTCCCGAAAACCGTGTAAATGAGAGCCAAAACTACTCCTCGTGGGTAATACAAGCAAGTTTCGATAAGATTCCCGGTGAAGTAATGGTACGTTCATTGAGCCAAAAGGGTTTTTATATTTCAACCGGTTCTGCATGTTCTTCAAGAAAGGTAAATCGCCCCGTACTAGCTGCAATGGGAATTGGAAAAGATGTTGCAACAAATACGGTACGTTTTTCATTTGGCGTAGAGACCACTAAAGTAGAAGTTGATGCATTATTAGAGGCTGTGAAAGATATTTGTGCAATGTTTGGGTAAATTTTTCAAAAAGTTTTTATCCACAGATTACACAGATTTTTTATATCTAATATTTTAGTACTATTCGCTTATATTCTAAAAACTTTGCACCAAATTAATTAGCAGTCCCCTCTTTATCTGTGTTATCATTCATTAAATCCTCTAAAATAATAATCCCATTAATCTGTGTAATCTGTGGTTACTCTCCCCCATATCTCTACCCGCCACATTCATAATTAGGCATTCGTAATTCGTAATTATATCACTGGTACAAATTACTCAACTTTCTATAAACCGTATTTATTATCTCTATTTGTTCTTCGGTTGCAGTGTCGGCGCATTCATCTATAAGACTTTCTAAGCTGGATAAGCTTTCATTAAGCGATGTTGTAAAACCTCTGGAAACAGAATACCAATAGTTGCCCCTTCCGTCGGTAAAAAGTCCTACAAAGCCGAGCTCTTTACTTTTTTGTTTTGCCACAACGGTACGTAAGATCCACTTGAGTGATGCAATAAGAACGTCGCCTTGTTCAACAAAACTTACGTTTAACTGCCTTTTCCAGTCTGATTCTTTCATTGGGTAGAGATCGATCTCTTTTGCCAAAAGCAACACAAGAGAAAGTTTTTCGCCTTGTAAAAGGGAATATTCATTAATTGAAACTTTCGCACGCAATTTACCCGCTTGCATAAGGCGTTCAGGTTTTTCATCCGATAGATTTGCCGTATGCAAAAGCTCTAAAGGTAGCACTACATATTTTTTGCCCTTAATAGTTTTTATCTTAAAATCAATGCCACCAAGTTTTATTATATTTGCATCTTGTTTTTCTGCACTTTGAGTTTTTTTAGTATCCTTATCACCTTTTACAAGTCTATCAGCTTTTTTACCTTTTTTACCAGCACCTGAAACAAGCCTACTTTCAATAGTATCATCAATACGGCTAAGAATAGCCTTTGTTAAAGGGGAAACTGACATTGCAAACATACGAGACGTCCTAACAATTTCACCTGCAACAATATATAAAGGGTCCGCCTTAAACATACTGGATCCAGGATGTATTTGAATGTGTTCAGCAGTTAAACTGCGGTACACTTCCCTTTTTTCACGCACACAAATAAACTGAACCATCCCACTAGCAACAC
>CAYJHL010000268.1:0-2262 GCA_964369585.1 uncultured Treponemataceae bacterium
TTTGCTACTTTTTTTTCTGATTCATCTGCCATTAATTACCCTACTCTTCATCCTCATACTCAAAACTAAGACCGATATTACAATTAGGACAATTTGTCATATCAGTTGTAATTGGAGCACCACATTCTGGACACTCAAATTCATCTTCTTCATCTTGGCTTTCTTCTGCATCGTCTTCTGCTTCATCACTTTCAACGATATCTGAAGATTCTACTTGTTCTTCTTCATCAACAAACTCAACACTTTGTTCAATAAGTGCGACTATTGCTTGAATGTCATCTTCACTGATGCCATCAATAGCTGCTAATTCGCCGCTTTCGTTTGCACTTAAGAAATCTTGTATATCTACAATATTGTTTTCTGTTAATATTTTTGCAATATTTTCATCGACATTTGGAAGCTCTGCAATGGTTGATATTTCATAATCGCCATCACTACCAGAGAATAAATCATGTGCCGCTTTTCTAGATTCAGCAAGCAATGTATCAATATCTTCATATTGTTCTTCTGTTTTTACATCGATATTCCAGTCAACAAGTTTATTTGCTAAACGTACATTTAAGCCTTGTTTACCAATTGCTAATGAGAATTGACTATCAGGAACTACTGCAACTGCAGTTCTTTTTTCTTCATCTACTATTACTACGCCAGTAACTTCAGCTGGTGATAACGCATTTTTAATAAAAACAACTGGATCTGGATCGTATCGTAAAATATCAATTTTTTCGCCTTCTAATTCACGAATAATTGCTTGAATACGTACACCTTTTAGACCAACACAAGCTCCTACTGGATCAACATCGTCTCTTCTTGAAGATACAGCAACCTTTGTTCGGTAACCTGCTTCGCGAACAATGTTATTAATTTCAATAGTGTTATCATAAATTTCAGGTACTTCGAGTTCAATTATTGAGCGCACAAAATCTGGATCGGTTCTTGAAAGAACAACTTGTAAACCTGAACCTGTTTTTTTAACATCAACAATAAGAGCTTTAATGCGATCATTTTTGGTATATGATTCTCGAGGTGATTGGAACTTACCGGGAAGAATACCTTCAACTTTTCCAAGATCTAGGTAAATATTTCCGTTCTTTTCACGTTGATAATAACCAATCATTATCTCGCCAATTTTTTCTTTGTATTCAGCTAAGAGAGTATCTTTTTGAATTTCTGTTAAAGACTGATGTGCAATTTGTTTACCTGTTTGCACTGCTGAACGTTCAAAATCTTTAGGGTCGATTACTATATCAATTTCATCCCCTACTTCGCACTCAGGACTTATTTCGAGAGCTTCTTCAAGCTCAATTTCTGTAACAGGATCATATACTCCATCTACAATCATTTTGCGAGAATATACGGTTACGTCACTGTAATCATCTTCAACTTCTACTAGACAGTTATCAGCTGTTCCGAATTTTCGCTTATAAGCCGCCTTAATCATTGTTTCAATTGTTTTTAAAACCGCTTCTTCAGTTAAACCATTATCCTGAATAAGCTGTTGAATTGCTTCTGCCATCTTTGATGCCATATTAGCCCTCCACTAAGAGTTTAGCTTTTGCTATTATTTCATATGAGAATGATTTTTCTTCATTCCCTTCTTTTATTTTAACCGTGACTGCTTTTTCGTCAGCCATCAGTATAGTTCCAAAAACCCAGTCAGATATTTCAGTATACCAAATTTTCACATCTCTCCCTATAAACAATGAAAATTCAGCCGCATTTTTGAGCGTCCTTTCCATTCCAGGGGAAGTTACTTCCATATATACATCTTCTGATTGTAGTGCTTCTTCAAAAAACGGTAACAGTAAACGGTGTACTTTTGCGCAATCATTAATGCCAATAGCAATAATTCCTGTATCTTTATGGCATATTACAATAGATACCTTAATGGTATTTTTTGCCGGAACTACATGTAATTCGACTATTGAATAAGACATGTCATCAATTAGATTCTGACATTCTGCATAAAATTTTTGGTTTGTTAGCGCTGTATATTCCATTATACTCCTATTAAAGTCCGCTTGAGCGGTGTGTTGTGAAGGAAGTGTTTTTGATTAAAATAAAGTTATTATAATCGCTTTACTGTTCCTTCAACGGTAATGGGTAAAAAAAAGAAGCCGTTTGAACGACTTCCACTTTGAGGATACCATTATGTTCTATGAAATTATTATACAAAAAAAATTAATTAATGTCAACTATATGTGCTACTGTAAGATGTGTTGGGTATAGTCGTTCTTACTTGACAAGCTTTTTATCTATGCT
>CAYJHL010000269.1:0-2258 GCA_964369585.1 uncultured Treponemataceae bacterium
CGTCTCCGATTAAAATTCCTAAAATTGGTTTATTGTTCATACTGTTCCTTTCCTGAGATTTATATAGCAATAAGTGTGCCAACTTTTTTGTTTTTACTTGTAAAAAAGAGGCTAAAAAAGGGTAAATTTGAGGTAAAATTCGGGGCAATGTCGAACAGCTGTTTTGTTTTGTGGGGTGATAAGATTTTCATGAAACACGATGTTTCATGAATTGAAACATCGTGTTTCAAAGTGTTTCACAAGGTTGAATTTTCTTTGATCTTTCGCCAAAGGGTAGTTCTGCTAACGCCGAGCATACGAGCAATTTCGGCTTTTGATATTCTGGGTTGCGCTAACTGCTCAAATATATCAGCTTCCTTTATGTTGGCTGATTCGTAAAGTGAAGGGAAATTTATTTGAGTAAGTTCTGTTTCGCCTATGCTATTTGTTTCATTCAGTATTATCAGCCTTTCACAAATATTGCGTAGTTCTCGTGTGTTGCCTATCCACTTATATTCAGTAAAAAGAAGTTCTGCTTCTGGAGTTAAAATCGGTGTTGGCTTTCCATACTCATAAGCAAACATGCTTATAAAATGTGTCACCTGTTCTACTATATCTTCTATTCGTCCACGAAGGGGAGGGAGCGTTAGGCTTAAAAGATTTAAGCGATAGAACAAGTCTGCTCTGAATTGGTTTTCTTTAATTTTTTCTCTTACATCTATATTAGTTGCAGATATTACGCGAACATCTACAGGAATATTTTTTGTATCACCTAAACGGCGTATTTCTTTTTCTTGCAATACTCGAAGAAGTTTTGCTTGTAAATTGATTGGCAATTCTCCTATCTCATCTAGAAATACCGTTCCTTTATGGGCTAGTTCAAAAAGACCTGCTTTACCACCTTTTATTCCCCCGGAGAAAGTTCCTTCTGTGTAACCAAATAATTCTGATTCTAGTAAGCTTTCAGGTAGGGCTGCGCAGTTTATTGCAACAAATGGTCCACTTTTTCTTTGACTTGCGCTATGTATGCTTTGTGCAAAAACTTCTTTTCCCGTTCCTGTTTCTCCTGTAAGTAGTACGTTAGAATTTACACGACTATATTTTTTTGCAATTTCTACACAGTTGCGAATTGCTTCGCTTTTCCCAAGAATATTGTCAAATGTGTATTTTGAGTGTAATCCTCTTGCACTTATTTCTTTTCGAATTTTGGTTTCGGATTCGGCTATTTTTTCTGGTGTTTGAAGTGTTACTAGTACTGCAATGCATTGACCTTCTGAAATAATTGGCTTGTAGTTAACTAAAAAAGATTTGTCCTCAATTGTGCGAAGAGCTTCAAATTCGGTGATATCAAAAGCGGCATCTTCAATTTCTTCGTAATGCTTGTAATAGTCTTTTATGGGTAAACCTATTGGATTCTGTGAAAGAGGGATTTTTAAATCATGGTGAGCTCTATTATTTATAGCTGTTATTTGGCCGAAAATATCTACGGCAATGATAGCACCTTGTGTATTATTTAATATGGATTGATAGGTTTTAATTTTTGCCCTTTCCTGTTGAAGCGAGCGGGCAGTGTTGACAGCGGTGAGTAATGCAGTTTCTATGGCAGCCCCACCAGATTTTATATGTATAGAACGAAGTGATAACTTTCTGCATTGAATATCAACAGTAAGTCCTCCGATAAATATGGTTGCCCCTTTCTTTTGCGAATCGTAAATTGCATCACTAATTTCTTTTTCATTATTTACGCTATAGGCTAGAAGTGTTATGCCTGACAGCTCTTCTAGTTCTTTCATATGTAATAGGGAAGATTTATGAGCGATTAGAGCAGCTGTATGAGGCGCGACTGTTTCTTCTCTTTTTGCCTTTGCAAGAGCCGCAATAACATCAAATCCTGTTATTCCTATTTCTATGTGATTGACGTCTGGTAGCATTTTTTTTAACGCTTGGTGAGTCAGACCTCGAGCCACAATAATATCATAAGTGCTTTGTTTTATAAGTTGTTCAGTCGGAGTTCCATAAATGTGAATAGTATCAATTTGGATGCCTTGAGCGGGAAGTAGGTCTATGTAGTTTCGAAATTCTTCAAGAGCATCTGCATAAGGAATTATTACTAATACTTTTATCAATTATTTTCTCCTAATTGATTATTTATAAGACCTCATACTATACCTTGTATTGCAAAAAAAAGCAACCGAGAAAAACTCGATTGCTTTTTTATTAGGTTAAAAACCTTACATTGCTTTTTTTGAACTTGTAAAAGTTGTAATTAATTCAAGTAC
>CAYJHL010000270.1:0-2240 GCA_964369585.1 uncultured Treponemataceae bacterium
TAAACTACAAAAAAAAATCCGGCTCACTCGCCGGACTCTAAAACTATTTTTTTTCTAGTAAAAACAAAAACTCTGTTACATGTTTACTTCTATTTTGAAGATTTCTAGAACCTCTAAAAGTATTATACTCGCACTCATTCATGCTAACTTTACCATATTTTTTAAGCATATTTTTCATGTCATCAGTGCTCATAAATCCTTCTGAATTGAATGAAATAAGCACATATTTTGCCTTTATTTTAGATACTAAATCCTCTAGTGCATTAGATGCATCTTTTGCTTTATTATATGAGGAGCGATTCCAACTAGCATCAATGCCTGAAACACTACTCACATGGGCTGGCTCTTCATTATTAGCTATTAGATTTAGCATAAAATAATTAGATCCATAAGGATGTTGGTTATACGGTGGGTCAATATAGGCAATATCTACTTCTTCAACGGAATCAACAATTATGTTAGAGTCACCTTGCATTATGTGTGTTTCACATTCAAATTTGCTAAATACAGGGAATTGCAAATCCATTTCTGCAGTAATGCGATTTAACGCATCTTTATTACGACCACCAAATTGTCCTATACCCTCTTTATTTTTATAAAAACCTTTAAAAACACCAGATGTATTTGTATGCACCGAAGCCAAAGCTAACAGAGGTGCAATAAAAAATGGCTGTGCACTTTCAGGGTATTCAGATATAATTTTCCGTGCCGTATCAATGTAATGAGCATTTCTTGCTGTATAAAAAACTCGCTCTCCTGCTTGAATATTAGCATCATCTTTTGGTGAATAATTCTTTCTGATAATACCAGTACACCAATCATTTTTGTATTCTGCCATTTCTAGCTGTTCTTTTAAGTCACAAAAAAGACCTCGTAACTGAACCATATCGCGCGTTGATGAATTTGATAGGTAACAAGTGTTAATTATTTTTGTATAGGTTTCTAAGTCATTAGCTATCAATAATGATGCATATTGTTTAAAATATCTTGAAACTATCCCTGATCCAGAGAAAACATCAAAAATGCGAAGTTTTTCTTTGCCTGTCTTTTTTTGGACTGTTTCAATTGATTCACCTATAAACTCAAGAAGAGATCGTTTGTTTCCTAAATAGGTAATAATTTGTGTTGTTAAATAGTCTTCATTTTCTTCTATTTTCGCATTACTATCTAGTAGAGAAAGCGGAATCCGACTCCCAAGTGAAGAAGTGTTGCCAAAAATGTCTGAAAATTGATAGTTCATTGCCATTGATATACTCATGTTTTATTATCGGTATATAAAAAAAAAGATTAATAAAAAATTAGAAATTTGTTGAATGAATTCGACTAATTGCAGCGGCAATAGCATCAGCAGCATGGTCCGGCTTTGGAGGAGTTTTTAAGCCAAGAAGCAATGCAACATATTTTTGCACTAAAGCTTTGTCAGCTTTTGCGGTTCCTGTAACTGATTTTTTTATATCGTTAGGTGTAAACTCCTGTAACTGAATACAATTCTGAGCAAAGCACAATATAAGCACCCCACGTGCTTCTGAAACAGTTAATGCGCTCGTTACATTTTTTGCAAAAAATAAGCTTTCCATTCCTGCTATTGTTGGTTTATACTCTTGAATAACGCATTGTATTCTGGTGTATATTTCAAGAAGACGCTCTCCATGATTTGAGTTTTTATTTGTCTCTATGACGCCATAGTCCACAAGGCGATAGCGTGAATCAACAAAATCAACAATGCCCCAACCTGTATTTGCTAACCCTGGATCTATTCCAATAACGCGAATCTTAGATTTTTGCGATGTGCCTATAAATGACTCAGGAACAGCTTTCACTGTTCCTGGTATAGTTGAAAAAGAGCTTGAATTATTCAGCTTCAAAACCTTCTGGGATATCAATGTTTGAGTAAACGTTTTGTACGTCATCGTCTTCTTCAAGTTTATCAATAAGTTTTAATACTTTTCGAGTTGTTTCTTCATCAGCTGAAGCATATGTGTCTGGAACCATAGATACACTAGCTGAAACAGATTCAAAACCTTTTGCTTGCATTGCTTCAAGAACATTTTCAAAATCAGATGGATCTGTTGTAACAGTAATTACACCATCTTCTGTTGCAATGTCTTCAGCTCCAGCTTCAAGTCCTGCTTCCATTACATCATCTTCACTTACTGCTTCTGCATCATATTCAATAACACCTTTGCGGTTAAACATGTAAGCAACAGAACCTGTAGCACCTAAGTTACCACCAGTTTTTG
>CAYJHL010000271.1:0-2240 GCA_964369585.1 uncultured Treponemataceae bacterium
CAAGAGGAGAAGTTGTCAATATTTTTTTAAGAATAACTAGTTATAACTTGTTAGATCTTGGAAGAATAAGATAGCCCTTGTTATACACATCGAGTAGATGAGCTCGGTTATATAGACCGAGTTTTTTATAGATTCCAGTTACTTGTTGTTTGATAGTGCTTTCACTTTTATGTAAGCCTAGTGCAATGGCATAGAGAGTTTGATCTTTCAAAATGTCTCGAACAATGTTAATTTCTTCTTGTGATAAAGAACTTGTATCAATTTTATTCGACAAAAAGCTTTTTTTAAGTGTTATAAATACTTCATTGTAAAATAGCACATATACAAAGGCACTTACAATACCTAATAGTAATACACTTAAAAGTGAGTTGATTAAGTGTACTGTGCCAAATCGGTACTGCGTACAAATGGCAATGACTGGAAGAGCAGTTAATAAGATTTTTAGTACAAAATTCTCTCTAAAAAACCTGTACCTAGAAGCAAAAGCAAAACCTAAAAAGTATACTAAAAGAGATCCAAAACTGTCCCCTTGCAGAAGATGCAAAAGTCCCCACGAGCAAAACATAATTGCATAAAGGTAATAATGAAAAGGAAAGAAAATTAAAAAAATTGAAATAATAGTAAGCGTAGCATAGAAAATTCTACTGTCAATTATTGAGTAGGTTTGAGCAATTGAAGGTGTAAAGGCATGTATAGAAAAGAAAACAATTATCCATGCTAGTGTTAAAAGACTTGCCAGCACTCGCCATGTAGTTTTAGTAATCATTTTCTCTCATTCCTCTATCTCAAGTTGCATTGAAGCGCCTATTGAGTAAGTGAATTTTCAAAACCCAATATTTTGTTTATGTTTTCTAATTCCATATACTCCATATAACTTTCATCAAATGATTGCACTGGTTTATAAATATTATGTAATGTAAAGTATCGTTGCAAATCTTCAGATTTAAATGTATAACCATTTACTGCAAAAAAATAGTTTCGTAATAATCTTAACTCATCTTTGGATAAACTTTCTAGATAACTAGCATCAATAGGTCTATAGCGATAGATTTTCCAAGAATTTGGATTATCTACTCCATTCTGTAACTCTATAATAGGTAATATAAAAGTTTCTTCCATTGCCTTTATATACCTTCGATTATCATGAGTATCAGTTATTTTTTCTACATTCTCATTAAACCATACCTGACATTCTTTTATATTTTGACCATGTACAAGCTGAAATAAAAATGCATCATTAAACGAAAAAATGTCCTTGGTTACATTAAAAGCGCCAATTAATTGATCTCTTATAAGTAAATAATCATCAAAACTTATTAAACCAACTTTTTGATATTGTCCACCAAGAAGTTTATAAGAAAAAAATGTTTTATCTGTTGTTGATAAAAGTGCTCCATCTGTAACTGTTTTAGCAATAATATCATAAACTCCATCATTATCATTATCTGAAAGGGCTTGAAAACCATTTATAACCCCCATATCAATCATTTCCGTTTTTGTTAACTTTAATATCTGCATACGGTAATTAGCAGAAGGGCCAGAATGATAAAACAATATAATTTCTTTTATAGAATCATTGTCTATATCCTTTGTGATAATTTGTGTGTTTTCTATAAAAGAGAAAGGAAAATCTCGATTATTAAAATAAAGACTTATGAGTTTTTGATAACTCATAAAATGCGTATTATGAAGTAGTCCATAGTCCCTTATCTTTCTATACTCTCCATTACTATAGTCATGAAACGTAACTTTTAAATCATAGTCAAAACGGTTTATCTTAATTGACTCAAAGATAATTAGCTCATCAAGAGGATCTGCATCAAAGTTATCCACACAAATATAATACGTTTCTAGCCCAAGGCTTTGCAGATACGACTCATAATTAGGCGATGCCTGAGAAAACAGTGTATTTACGACACAAAAAAACAATATAGATAAAATATACTTTTTCATTTCCTTCCTCTACCAATTCAATGTAAAAAATGAAGTAACCTTTACAAATACATTATACTACTTGATTTGTGTTTTTGCAATGTAAAACTAGGTTTCATAATTGAAGTTTCTTGATTGTTAGAACAAAGCAACGTTTAGATACATATCCCCTTATAACCTCTCCAACACCAATTCACCCATTTTTACTGTTCCAACAAGCTTGCCATTTGCCTTTAGACTTTCGGTGTCTGTTCCTGCAATGTCAGCTGTTCTAAAGCCATCGTCAAGCACTTTTTCAACAGCAGCTT
>CAYJHL010000272.1:0-2222 GCA_964369585.1 uncultured Treponemataceae bacterium
ATTTGGTGACGGTCTTCGTGATGCGTTAGACCCTAAGTTAAAACGCTAGACATTATTACGGAGAAGTTATGGAAGAAAATACATTACTAACTATTGAGGACTTACACATACGCTATGTTACTGACGATGGTACAGCTAATGCTGTTAACGGCGTGTCTCTCAATATTAAAAAAGGTAAAACACTGGGTCTTGTTGGTGAAACTGGAGCAGGTAAAACAACCACAGCATTAGGCATATTACGCTTAGTACCAGACCCACCAGGAGAAATTTTAAAAGGAAAAGTTACATATAATGGTGTAGATTTACTTTCTGCGAGTGAAGCAGATATGAGAAAAATTAGAGGTTCAAAGATTTCTATGATTTTCCAAGATCCTATGACTTCACTAAATCCTGTTATAACTGTAGGAGAGCAGATTCAAGAGGTTATTCTTTTACACGAAGATATTCCGCCAGCAGAAGCGATGGCAAAAGCTGGTGAAATGATGGAAAAAGTAGGAATTTCTGCAACACGCTTAAATGACTACCCTCATCAGTTTTCAGGTGGAATGAAACAACGTATCGTAATCGCTATGGCTATTGCCTGTGAACCAGAACTTATTTTAGCAGATGAGCCTACAACTGCACTTGATGTAACCATTCAAGCGCAAGTTTTAGATTTGATATCCAAACTAAAATCAGAATTAAATACATCTATGCTTCTCATTACACATGATTTAGGGGTAGTTGCAGAAGTATGTGATCACATTGCTATTATGTATGCAGGTGAAATTATTGAGTATGGAACTGTAGAAGAAATATTTACAAATCCAAAACATCCCTACACACAAGGTCTTTTTGCATCAATTCCTAATCTTGAAAGCGATGTCGATAGACTAATACCAATCGAAGGATTAATGCCAGATCCAATGAATCTTCCTTCTGGTTGTAAGTTTCATCCTAGATGTACGAAATGCATGGATAAGTGTAGTGCTAATGAGCCTGAAGTAACGATTCTAAAAGATAATCATAATGTTCGCTGTTATTTACACAGTAACGGAGGTACAAATGGATAAGCAAAATATATTAGAAGCAAAAGACCTTTGTAAATATTTTAAAACACCGAGAGGAATGTTACATGCTGTAGATGGTGTAAACTTTTCAATTAAAAAAGGTGAAACCCTTGGAGTTGTTGGTGAAAGCGGTTGTGGCAAAAGTACACTTGGTAGAACACTGCTACACTTAACCGATATAACTGATGGTGAAGTATTTTTTGACGGAGAAAATATTACTCATGCAAAAGGAAAAGAACTAAAAGAACTTCGACGCCAAATGCAAATTATTTTCCAAGATCCATTTTCTTCTCTAGACCCTAGAATGACAGTGAGTGATATTATTGCTGAACCATTAAAAATCTATAAGATGTACAAAACACGACAAGAAATTGATAAGCGTGTTGCAGAACTCATGGATACTGTTGGACTTGCTCAAAGGCTTTCGAGTGTGTACCCGCACGAGCTTGATGGCGGTAGACGACAAAGAATTGGTATCGCTCGTGCTATTGCATTAAACCCTAAGTTTATTGTTTGTGACGAACCAGTCTCAGCACTTGATGTTTCTATCCAAGCACAGGTTATTAACCTATTACAAGACTTACAAAAGGAATTAGGATTAACATACATTTTCATCACGCATGATTTTTCTGTTGTTAAACATATTTCTGATCACATCATTGTTATGTATCTTGGTAATGTTATAGAATCTGCTTCCAAAGCAGAACTCTTTGCAAACCCAAAGCACCCATACACTAAGGCGCTTCTTTCAGCAATACCAAAGCCTGTTTATAAGGCAAAAAGTGAAAGAATTATTCTAAAAGGAGAAATTTCATCTCCAATTGAGCCAAAACCAGGATGTAGATTTGCACCAAGATGTACTTTTGCAAAAGAATCTTGTACTTCAGAAACACCTGTTTTACAAGAAATTGGGAATGAACACTTTGTAGCTTGTCCATACGCGTTGAATTTATAATATCCGCAGGATTTTGATTTTTTGTTTTAATTGCAGGCAACACCTAGGTTGCCTGCTAACGAAAATATTACGTTGAGGCTAACCTATGTGTTAGCCCCAGTTTTTAATCTGCGTAATTCTTGCAGATTAAACCTTTTTAAAACTATCCTTGCCTACTCCACAAAGTGGGCAAACCCAATCGTCAGGAATATCCGAGAAAGCTGTTCCTGGTGCTATCC
>CAYJHL010000273.1:0-2215 GCA_964369585.1 uncultured Treponemataceae bacterium
TAATGTGTTTTAATTTATCTACTTCGATAATAAAATCTATTTGTTTTTGTAGTCGGTTGTTCATATGGTAAGAATATGCCGAATATGATGAATTGTCAAGGCTTAATTCAAAATTTAGTATTATTACAGGTTTTAAATCCACAGATTACACAGATTACACAGATTACGCAGATTATTACTAAAAAATTTTTATAAACAATTCTCTTAAAAATGTATTTATTTTTATTGTGTTTAAACCTTTAATGTTATATGTGAAAATACAGAAATACCACAAAAATAGAAATCCTATAAATCTGTGTAATCTGTAGTTCTTAAAATATGGAAAAAATTCTTTGCAAAAAATAAAAAGTCGTGCTATACTATATACATGAAAATTCTAATGAGCGCCAGTGAGGCCGTACCTTTTGCAAAATCAGGTGGCTTAGCAGATGTTGTATCAGCTTTGTCAAAACAATTACAATTAAATGGTCATGATGTAAGAATAGTTATGCCCCGGTATTATTCAATAGATAGAGACAAATTAAAAAAGCACCCTAACCCATTAGGTGTACCAGTTGGCTTTGGTGAAATTTGGAACGCAGTATATGAAACTACGCTACCAGATAGCGATGTACCAGTATACTTTTTAGATAATGAAGAACTATACGGAAGAAGCGGAATTTACGGTGAAAACGGCTCTTCAAGCTTTACCGATAATGCCCGCCGTTTTATAAATCTTACAAGAGGATCTTTTCAGCTATGTAAAATGCTCGACTGGTATCCAGATGTTGTGCATAGCCACGACTGGCCGACTTCTACGGCGGCTCTCTTCTTAAACACATGGGAAAAAGATGGCTATTTTACAAAAACAGCATCTGTTCTTACAATTCACAATCTTGGATACCAAGGTTGGTTTGGAAAAGGCGATATCCACCTTTTTCAATTACAGTGGAATGAGTTTTTTGCATCAGGCTTAGAAAAATTTGATTCATTAAATTTTTTAAAATGTGGCATTATGCAAAGCGATGTTATAACAACTGTTTCTCCTACTTATGCACACGAAATACAAGGCATAATGAGTGAAGGATTAGGTGAAGAGCTCAGTGAGCGCTCTGGTGACTTATACGGCGTTTTAAACGGTATGGATTATGCCGATTGGAATCCTGAAACAGACAAGCTTATTCCCCATAACTTTTCGGCTAAGAAGATGGCAGGAAAAGCTAAGATGAAAGCAGAGCTTCAAAAGCGCTTTGGTCTTGAAATAAACGCAGATAAACCACTATTTGGTATTGTATCCCGTTTTGCTGAACAAAAGGGATTTGGAGCCCTCTGTGGCCCCTCTCATGGCTCATTATTTAACATATGCCATGATATGGACATACAAGTTGTAATTCTTGGGACAGGTGAGAAATGGTGTGAAGAAGAACTATCAGAACTTTCAGTAAAGCTTCCAAATCTTGCAGTTCACATTGGCTTTAGTAACGAGCTTGCACACTGGATAGAAGCAGGAAGCGACTTTTTCTTAATGCCATCACAGTATGAACCATGTGGTCTAAACCAAATGTATTCTCTAGCCTATGGCACACTTCCAATAGTTAGAAGAACAGGAGGCCTTGCAGACACAGTTGAAAACTATAATCAAGAAACAGGAGGCGGAACAGGTTTTGTTTTTGACGAGCTTAGTCCGCAAGCTATTTACGATGTAGTTGGTTGGGCAACATGGGCTTATTACAATAAAAAAGACCATATTGCAAAAATGCAACAACTAGCAATGAGTAAAAAATTTTTATGGGAAGATTCTGCTAAACACTATGAAAATATTTATAGAGCAGCTTTTGAAAAAAGAGCACAGTTTAGAGGACTGGTTTAATTAATAATTAATAATGCATAATTATTAATTATTGCTTTCCAAATATTGAAGAATGATTTCGTCTACCACTGAAATAATTTTAGTAGTAGGCGAAATATGTTCTAACAACTACCGAGTGAACACTCAAAGAAAATCATACGTAAATTATAAACTACGTATCTAAATATCTAACCTATAATTAGTGGTCTGATAATACCTCAAACTGTCTTACTTTTCTATTTCCAAAAGAGTCTGTAATAGTCAGTGTATGAAGTCCATGGCTAGGACGAACGCTAATTTTATGTTGATCTTTTGTTTCACCCAAATATTCGCCATCAATATCCCAATAAATACTTGCGTCACTATTTCTATGTGCTGCTTCCAAAA
>CAYJHL010000274.1:0-2210 GCA_964369585.1 uncultured Treponemataceae bacterium
TTCCCTTTGCTCCGGCTTCAACGGCTTTTTTTGCAAGTTCTTCTAAGTTCAAAGTCGTTACTTGAAACATTTCGCCTGCACCTTCACAGTCGCTTGCAGTGATAATTGGAGTGTGAACGTAGTTAAATCCGCGCTCGTTGTAAAAGGTGTGAACGGCGTATGCCATTTGGCTTCTCATTCGCCCAATTGCTCCAAAGGCGTTTGTTCTTGCTCTCAAGTGGGCAATTTCGCGTAAAAACTCAAAGCTGTGTCCCTTCTTTTGTAATGGGTAGCTTTCTGCGTCGGCTGTTCCAATCACTTCAATTGATTCTAAAGCAACTTCAACGGCTTGTCCCTGTGCGGGAGATGGTATCAACTTTCCCTTAGCACAAATAGATGCGCCAGTCGTTACCTTTTTGAGTTCGTTTTCTATATTATTATCGTTATTAGGGCAATTGTCACGGTCAAATGTGAGCTGAATAGAGGCAAAGCATGAGCCATCGTTTACTTCGATAAACACTAGGTTTTTCGAATCCCTTTTTGTGCGAACCCAACCTTGCACAGTTACAAGTCTTTCATCGGGCTCTGAAACGAGAATGTCTTTAATTTGTAATGTTTTCATAATAGAAGAATACTAGCATAAAATTGATGATTATTCAAGATGCATTGATTCCATCCATGTGCTTTACAATTTATCATAATTATGATAAACTTTTACTAGAGGTGACTATGGCATGTATAAGACCTATTTCAGATTTGCGTAATAATTTTACAGAAATATCTCAAACACTTAAAGAAACTGAACAACCAATTTTTTTAACTAAAAATGGAACGGGTGAGATGGTTGTAATGAGTATGGAAATGTTTGAAAAGATGCACTTTGAAAGTGAAGTGTACTTAAAACTAAAGGAAACCGAAAGAGAAGCTTCAATCACTGAAAAACACTTTAATGCACGAGAAGTATTAGATGCTGTAAAGAAAGCAATAGAAATATAATGTATACACTTGAGTTTTTAGAAGAAGCATTACGCGATATTGTTGAAATTGCACAGTATATAACTAAAACTTTGCAGAATCCACAAGCCGCTGTGCGACTTACAAATAAAATGATTGAAAAAGCAGAAAAAGTATGTAATTTTCCTTATTCAAATCGTGTCTTTACACCAATAAAGCCATTAAAAAGAGAGTATAGGAAAATTATTGTTGATAATTATATAATGTTCTATTTTATCGATGAAGACAATAAAAAGGTACTAATTGCAAGAGTTGTGTATGCAAAGAGAAATATCAGCAGCGCATATTTTGAATAATTTTGGTAACTAGAAATCCCATAATTCTGCGAAATCTGCGGATATTTCATGACAAATCTGGGTGAACACTCAAAGGTTAAGATTTTCTATGCCACAAATGAGATTCTTCAAGGGTGTAGGTATGGGGCAGAAATCAGAATGACACGTTAGACATTCAAAACCCTAAAAGAAATTCTGTATAAATATTGAATAAAATTAATAAATACTGTATAATTACTCAAGTCAGTAGATTAGATCCCTCGACAAGCTCGGGATGACGGGGTGGGGTGTAATTCTTGCGGATAAAAATCATACAAACGAGGCACTCAATGACACAACAAGAAGAATTAAACTACATTCAAACAATTTCTCAATCTAAAGGTTTAAGAGAGGTAATAACTTCTGACCTATACCAACAGCATGATGTAAAACGTGGGCTTCGATACAACGATGGCCGTGGGGTACTTGTTGGCTTAACCAGAGTTGGGGATGTTGTTGGATACGAAATGATCGATGGAGTAAAAACACCTGTACCAGGGCGCCTCATTTACCGTGGATACGATATAGCAGACCTTATTAAAGATGCTGAAACTCGAAACGACTTTGGATTTGAACAAACTATCTATCTCTTACTTTTTGGTGAGTTACCAACTGAAAAAGAACTCACAGATTTTACATCCTTTTTAGGCGAAAAAAGAATCTTACCTGAAAACTTTACTGAAGACATGATTATGAAAGCACCATCTCCAGACATTATGAATAAATTAGCTCGTGGTGTTTTAGCAAGTTACTCTTACGATGATAACCCAGAAGATGTTTCAATTCAAAATAACTTACGCCAATGTATTGAACTAGTTGCACGCTTTTCCACACTTACAGCCTATGCATATCAAGCAAAAAGGCGCTACTACGATGATAAAAGTATGTATATACACAATCCTA
>CAYJHL010000275.1:0-2181 GCA_964369585.1 uncultured Treponemataceae bacterium
ATGGCTTGTATGTAGGCCTTTCCTTTAAACTTATACCAGCGGATTCCAACTGCTGCAAATGTTCCCAACACTGTTGAAAGCGCACCTGAAGATAACGCTACTATAAGACTGTTTTGCAAAGATGCCCACAAATCATCTGAATCAAAAATAAGAGCCTTGTACCATGTTAGTGAGAAATTAGTAAAATCGCCACCTTTTGATTCGTTAAATGAAAAAATAATGGTTACAAAAAGCGGTAAAAATAAAAATAAAATAGTCACCATCAATACAAAAAAAGAAAAAGAAAACTTTCCTCGTTGTTTTATAAACGCTCTGTGGGCGTGGCGTGAAGGTTCGCTTGCTTTTTTTTCTTGCTTTAATGCAGAGGTGAGAGTTCCTTGTCCTTTCATAACTCTACCTCCGATGCTACCTTCTTAATTGATTCTTCTTTTTTTCCTGCAAACATTACCCATAAGACTCCGAGCGTACTTATTACAGTAATAACAAGCGAAAAGCTTGCTGCTAGTGGCCAGTTTCGAGTTTTGTTTACTTGGTCTACGATAATATTACCAATCATGTAGGAATCTTTACCACCTACTAAAAGTGGAACTGTGTAAGACCCAAAAATAGGAATAAATGTAAAAATTATTGCCGTTGTTACGCCACTTTTTACATTAGGTAGAAGCACTTTAATCATTGATGTTATTTTAGATGCTCCTAAGTCTCTCGATGCTTCTAAGAGTGAAAAATCAAAGCGATCTACGGCAGTAAAAATAGGTAGAATTGCATACGGTAAAAACATGTACACTGATACCGTTACAACAGCTCCTGTATTGTATAACAGTTGGAAGTGCTCTTGTGTAATGCCGAGTGCTATAAAAATAGTATTTAAGACCCCGTCATTTCCAAGTATAGACATCCATGCGAAAATGCGAATAAGTGAATTGGTCCAAAACGGGACAATTATGAGAATTAAGAAAACGGTTTGATATTTACTTTTTGCAATGGCATAACCACAGGGAAGTGCAAGCATTATGGTAAACACTGTAGAAAGTAATGATATCCAAATGGTACGAAAAAATACTTTACCATATGCTGGATTCATCATCTGTTCAAATGCCACAAGTGAAAACTCTAGTTCGACTCCTCCGTACAAACCCTTTTTTAAAAAGCTGTACAGAATAATAATCAAAATTGGAGCTACAAAAAAGATAGTAAACCATGCTCCCATTGGCCATGCGTAAAGCGGACCAAGATTTATACGGCTATGTTTGCTTCCTAACTGTTGGCCACTCATTGGTCAATGTCCTCAACAATGTAGCCGTCATCGGCATGCCAAGAAATATACACTTCATCTTTCCATTCTATTTCTAGCCCATCATCAAGATAATTGGAGTGCTGTTTAAAAACCTTTATCAAGGTACCATTTTCAAGTTGTACGTAAAACTTTGACTGGAAACCAGAGTATACAGGTTCTTCAACCATGCCCTTAAATACATTTAAGTTCTTTTTAGATGCTGGTGGTTTTTCATGTGAAATTCTCACTTTTTCGGGGCGCACGGTAAAGCACACACGCTGACCAATTTCAGTTTCTTCATAATCAGTAACTTTTATTGGAATGCCTAGTTCTGGAATATTAAGCGTACACATGTATTCATTTTCTCGGTCTTCAAGAGGCCAAAGTTTGCATTCTTCAACGGTAGCGTCAAAGATATTTGTTTCTCCAATAAACTGGGCAACAAATTCGGTTGCAGGTTGTTCGTAAATTTCAAAAGGGGTACCAATTTGTAATACCTTGCCTTTGTTCATAACTGCAATTCTGTCAGAAACAGATAAGGCTTCGGATTGGTCGTGAGTAACGTAGATAAAGGTAACACCAACTTTGTCATGAATATTATCTAGTTCTACTAAAAGGTTTGAGCGAAGTTTTGCATCAAGTGCTGAAAGAGGTTCATCTAAAAGAAGTACGCTTGGTTCGCTTATAAGGGCCCTTGCAATAGCAACGCGTTGCTTTTGTCCACCTGAAAGTTGATTTGGTTTTTTATGTATGTGTGCGTTAAGCTGTACAAGATTAAGATATTCTCGAACCTTGTCTTCTATTTCTTGTTTTGGAATATTTTTTAGCTTTAATGGAAAAGCAACATTTTCAAAAACAGATAGGTGTGGAAACAGAGCATAATTTTGAAACACTGTATTTGAAGG
>CAYJHL010000276.1:0-2170 GCA_964369585.1 uncultured Treponemataceae bacterium
ACATAACCAACCATTGCATGTTCAGTTGAACCTTCTGGAAGCACAGAAAGATGAGAGTTCATAGTAGCAAATGCTTCTCTACCATAGTAGTCATCAGCATTGATTACTGCAAAAGGTTCTTTTACAGCTTCTTTTGCACAAAGCACTGCATGAACAGTACCCCAAGGTTTTGCTCTGTTAGGAGATATGTTTGCTAGTTGTTCAGATGTGAAAAGTGAATCTGGATTTTGAAACACATATTCTGCATCAAAGTTTCTCGCAACTCTGTCAAAAAATCTTTCTCTAAAGTCTTTTTCAATATCTTTTCTTATAATATATACAACTTTTCCAAACCCTGATTTTTTTGCATCAAATGTTGCAAAATCTAAAAGAGTTTCGTTGTGTAAGCCAACTGCATCAATTTGCTTAACTCCGCCATAACGGCTCCCCATTCCTGCTGCTAGTACTAATAGTGTTGGTTTCATGACATTCTCCTCAAGTTCGATAGAAATTTTCCTACTTTCTATTTTTTTCATGATATCGTATTGCTAAAAAAAAATCTAGGGGAAAATAACGAAACAAGGCCACTATAATTATTGCAATCTATTACTATAAAAAAAGCTTGACAGTTTTAGATGCAGAGCTTACACTAAACTAATATAAAAGGAGTTAATTATGAGCGAAAAGCTAAAGATAGCAATAATTGGAGGAGGATGGTTTGGAAGCTTTCACCTTGAAATGCTACTCTCAATTGATACAGTAGAAGTAATAGCAGTATGTTCAAGAACAGAAAATTCTGCAAAACGATTACAAGAAAAAGTCCCACAGGCCACTATATATACGAACTACATTGAGCTATTTAACAACGAAAGCACATTGCAAGCAATTATTGTATGTGTCCCACCTGATCAGCATAATGGAATTGAACTTGAAGCGGCGAAACGAAGTATCCACATGTACATTGAAAAACCATTGTGCGTTTCTTTATCAGAAGCACTCTCTTATGAAAAGGCTATAAATGAATCAGGTATCATATGCTCAGTGGGATACCAAAATTTGTATAACCCCCTCCTTGATGAAGTAAAAGAGTTTTTAAGTGATAAAAAGATAGGATATATTCACGGATGTTGGATTGGTAACATGCCCGGTCCAGCTTGGTGGCGCAGAAAAGAAGGTTCAGGCGGGCAACTTCATGAGCAGGCAACACATCTCATAAATGTTCTAATTTATTTATTTGGAGATATATCATCCGTATTTTCAAAAGCTACAACGATTGTTACTCAAGAAATAGAAAACTGTGATGTAGAACAAGCTTCTTCAAGCATTTTTACATTTCACAATAATATTGTAGCGAATGTTTCATGTGGCTGCTTTGTAAATGAAGAAGAAGGGAAAAAGGAAATAAGCATTACCTTCTTCACAGATAAAGGAATAATCAATTATGGGTGGGATAGAAACACAGTTTTTGCGAATGCAAAAGAATCCCTCATAAAAGAATACAAGGGTTCCTATCATAGAGAATCGATTCAAGGATTCATCGATGCTGTTATGACAAATGATAAATCAAAAATAAGGTGTGATTATTCCTTTGCTATTAAAACTTTTCTTGCAACACATGCAGCAAACAAATCTATGCTTAGCGGGAAAGAAGAATATCTATCTGCCAGGTAAATATATAGGAAGAAAACATTGTAAAATTCATGTAATTTTGAAACTTTTTCGATTTTTGTTTGTTTACAAACTGTAAGGTTATTGATAAGATATAAGTATACTTATGTATGTAAGTATACTTATATTTATGTAGGAGAAAACATGAAAAAAATTATTGCTTTGGTACTTTGTACAACTGTACTTATGACAGCAGTGTTTGCAAGTGGTTCAAGCGACAAAAATGCAAACGAAATTGAAAAATTGGTAATAGGATACGTTCCTTCTCGCCCCGCAGATGAAATATTAACTGCAACAGCACCACTTGAAGGCTTATTAAAGGCAGAACTTGCTACATCAGGCATTAGTGTAGAAGAAGTTGAAGTCATCGTTGGAACAAGCTACGAAGCAATTGGAGAAGGCTTAGACGCTGGAACAATTCATGTTGGTTTAATCCCTGGGGGAACATATGTTCTTTACTCTGATGGAGCAGAAGTTATCTTAACTGCAACAAGAGATGGCTTAAACAAAGATTCTAACAATG
>CAYJHL010000277.1:0-2151 GCA_964369585.1 uncultured Treponemataceae bacterium
CTTGCGGATAAATAATGACCAATCCTCTCGGCGCGTAGCATAAATAGATTCTTCCTGAAGCCCAGTATCGGGTAGAGTCAGAATGACAGGGTGGGCGCAACAGTAAGGCCTAATTAGAATGACAGGTGGGGAAATGAGATTTCTCGACTTCGCTCGAAATGACGGGACGGGGGGAATGTATAATTTACAATGTATAATGGTTTTATGTTTAACAACCGCTCATCGTGGCGTGAAGTTTAAAAAGCCGCCTAGGGGTGATAGGGTCTTAGGGAAAGAGGGGAGCGGCTGCAATAGCGTCCCCTCTTTCCCTAAAAAAATTTCCTTTGTTTCCAAACAAAATTTAAATTTAAGAAAAAATCCTAAAGATTAAATCGATATACAATACTTCCACCGTGTGTGATGGCTGCATTTGAATATTGTCCGTTATAGATAAGGGAAAAACCACCGTTAGCTTCGTTGAAATTGAGAGATGTATCGAGCGTAAACTTTGTGCTTTCTACTGCACTTTTTGAGGTGTATGTTACGTCGTATAAATCTTGCGATGAAACAATGTCACTTGCGAGTATGTTTTGATGTACGGCGGCCCCTATTGTAAGGGCAATATTTGATTTGTTTTCAAGTTCCCATTCTGTTTTCCAGTTGAGTTTTAGTTTTGCTAAAAGACCATTGTAAGTGCTGTGTACATTCTCTAGATTATATACGCTTAATTGATCGTTCCATAGTATGTCATAAGGATTTATGCGCATTCCAACATAGGAAAGGCCTAGTTCGGGTGTAAAGGTATTTGCTTTACTAACTGGCATTTTATAGCCTGTGGTAAAATCAGTATTCCAAGAAAGGCTTGTATTTTGTGTGCTTGTTGAGCCTATCTGTAGTGAATAGTCAGTGTCTATTGTACTCCATATTCCTGTAGTTTGATTAGAAACATAGAAATTTGGAAGTATGGAATATGTTGCATGAAAGCCAAGTGCGCTTGAGGCTTCGCTTGTAGTCATATTCATGAGGTTTGCACTATAATGTGCGCCTCGTGCACTAAAATGTCCACCAAGAGAAAGTGTGTTATTCAATAGGTACGTGCCAGTAAAAGCTACACCGTAGTTATTTCCGCTGTATGAATACTCATCATTATTAGTGTAATCTATGTAGGGGCTTAAGGCTATATTCCATCCTTCTTTTGTATGTTCACTTTCTCTATAAAGCTGGCGTGAAATAATGTTAAATTGTTCTTGTGCCGAATTATAAGTTTGTATTGCAGTTGTGCTAGCAGGGCTTGTTTTTTCATTAAAATTCGCACTAAGAAAAAAAGTTGTGGTTTCTAATGTATCGCCTGTTATTGTAGCAACTAAAAAGGGAACTTCTGTTGTAACCGTATTAATGCTACCTGAAAGGCTTGCATTATTTCCTGAATGCTCATAGGCCATGTCTTGTAGGGAATAGTGCTTAAAAAGTGCAAAGCCTTGAGCTTCACTTCCTGGTCTGAGTATTAATGTTGCATCTGAAAAATGTATTGCTTTACCGTCTGCAATACCAAAAACAGCATTTGATGAAGTCCAATCTCGTAATGTTGTTGCAAAGGTTTCAACATTGTAGTTTTCACTACCATTTGCTTCAAATGCTTTATTTGTTGGCGCAAAAACGTTTATTATTCCAGTATTATTTAGGGTGCTACCAGCTGTATTAACAAAAAGGCCACTTGCTTCGTTGTTAGTAGATGTAATTTGAATGTTTCCGGTATTAGTTACTGTATTGATTCCGTTTGATGATGCATACATGCCATATACCGTATCGCTTGAATCTATTGTAATTGTCCCGTTATTGGTAAAAACAAAGTTTGCACTGCTGGTGCTAGTTCCAAACATTCCTACTGCTGTATTAGGTAATACAGACATTCCCCCTTCAATAGTACCATTATTGGTTAGAATCGGGTCTGCAGGTGTTGCTTGCATACCTCCAGGAATGTTTGAGCCTTCAGGATTCGTTGCAATTGGTTTTGCCTCCTGTGCATTTAGAACACAGATACATAGTGTAAAACATATTACTAAAACAAGATTTTTTTTCATGCTAGTTTCTCCATAGTTGTTTTTTACATTGTAGTTATAATGTATTGGATGGTCAAGTCTAGTGTATAGGAAGATTCTTCACGGATAGCAG
>CAYJHL010000278.1:0-2149 GCA_964369585.1 uncultured Treponemataceae bacterium
TTCTCACAAACATGGTGGCGATTGAATATATCAGAGGGTTTATGAAAAGGGTTAGGAAGAAAGATTCGGCAGTTGTGCTTAGCTCACAAAACCTCGAAGACTTCGCCATAAAAGAAATTGCAGAATTTACAAAACCACTTTTCTCAATCCCAACACATCAGTTTTTATTCCACGCAGGAACAATAGATAAGCAGTTTTACCTCGACACATTACAACTTGAGGAGAGTGAATACAACTTAATTAAGTTTCCCGAAAGAGGTGTTTGCCTGTTTAAATGTGGGAGTGAAAGGTACAATTTATCTGTTCATGCGCCGAAGTATAAAGAGAAATTGTTCGGAAGTGGTGGTGGACGTTAATGGCTGGAGGGACAGTAATACTTGTAAAAGCAGCAACTGCTTTAGCCACAGATAAAAAGGCGAGAAAAGTTATTGGGTGGATATTTCTAGCCATTTTTGCACCGCTAATATTAATCATCATAACTATATTTGCTATGGTATCGGGAGCATCACAACAAGTAAGTACTGTGATAGATTTAAGTTTTAATAGCAAATTAATAATACCCGAGAGCATGGAAAGTTCAGTAGAATTATCTATAATAATAATGCGTGAATGCTTTGAAATAATAGACAATAAAGAAACAGGCTTTGATAAAACAAAAATAAAGTCTGTATTTTTTGTGCTTTATTTTGATGAAAAAGAAACAGCAAAGGAAGAAACTGAGCAGTTCACAGATAGCTTTATTGGGAGTGATATGGAGGTGATTTATCAAAATTTAGAAGATAGTTTGCAAAGAAAAATTACAGACGAGGACAAGAACAACATTCAAACTATATACGACTATATAGCAAACGGAGTGCCTATTGCTGTTCCGATAGTAGGCTTAACTGGTTTTGTAGAACCTGTTGCCGACTGGAGAAGTAGCGTGACCAGTGAGTTTGGTGGGAGAATTCACCCAATAACAAAGGTGTGGGAGGGACATGGTGGCATAGACATTGGAAAGCCTTACGGCACACCAATTTATGCGAGTTTGAGCGGTGTAGTAGTCTATGCAACTTGGGATAACAGCTATGGTTATTTTGTTAAAATAGACCACGGCAATGGTTTTGAAACGCTCTATGCCCACAACTCTAAGAACCTTGTAACGGCTGGGCAGACAGTAAATGCAGGAGAAAAAATAGCAGAAGTAGGCTCGACCGGTGACAGCACAGGTAATCATTTACACTTTGAAGTAAGGGTGAATGGAGAACGAGTAGAACCAAGAAATTATTTACCATAAGGAGAGATGAGATGGATTTACAAACAACAATCATCAATAAAAACAAAGGAATTCAAACGAAATTAAAGTTACCAAACAACTTAAATATCATAGAAGATGCACTTCTAAAGATAAGTAGTGAGGAAGAAGTAGATGCAACTATATTTTTAAGTGACGAGTATGGAAGAAGAATTTTAAAGCAAGAATTTAATAACTGTAATGTGTTTGAATTAAATTATTATGCTGTATTAGTTAATAATTTAGATTATGAGGGGCAAAGCAAACTGATTGGCATTACTAATATTGACAGTGATTTAAAGAGAACCTTAGAAAAATCAATCAATGCTGTTATGAATATTAATCAGAATAATAGCATTTGTTATCAGCCGGCACAAGACGAGCATGACTTAGCAATATTCTATCTTGAAAATGATTTAATCCCTGAAATTGTAGACTTAAAAGATGAGCAACACGAATGGGTGTTAGAGCATACAGATTATCAAAGCTTGGGTGAGGAAATCGTTCAAAGAGAAAGAGGTGAGTTTGTTAATGGTGGCTATGTAACAAAAGCCGAAGAACTTCAAAACTTGTATGACGGCAGTTTACGAATGCCAAGTAAGGTTGATTATGTGTTCAAATTGGAATTATCAGAAGCTTTTGTAGAAGAACCTGAAACCGTAGTTTTAGAACTACCGACCACAAATGAAATTCTATACGAGAAATTATTAGGGCGAGATATAACTAACCTTGATAGTTTGCAAGTGACAGAATATGAGACTTCAATTCCGATATTAGAAGATTTAAACGTAAGCATGTGTGGATTTGAAAGGCTTAATAAACTTGCATACAATATTAAATATTTTGAAGAATCTGGAGAGCTTACCACATTTAAAG
>CAYJHL010000279.1:0-2141 GCA_964369585.1 uncultured Treponemataceae bacterium
TTACATCATAAAACAATGCAGTATCATAGCGAAAAGATAGCCCCGCAGGCATAGATTTTTTTAAATCAACTCCTCTGTATTCAAGTGACTCAGGAAAAATTATAAAATGAAAATATGTATCATTTTCAACATGAACTTGCCCATCCGTCCCTGTTAATCCTGGTAAAGCCCAAATTGTATTCAACGTATTTATTATTATATCATTCGCTTCAGGACTAATTGTTGTATCAGAATATATTTCACATTTTTTTCCTGTTTCATCTTGATACACCTTACCACTTTCTGTTTCAAGTAATATCCATGTAGAAGAAAACAGAATACTCGAGCTACAGAAAACGAGTAATACCATACTTATTATTTTTTTCATTTTTTCTCCTTTTATTGCACTAGCTCTAACAAAATAACGTCATTGCTTCGTAAGTTTTCTTTTATGCCTTTTTCTGCAATCGCATACACAGAGTCACTTTCTTTATGAAGTGTTATTTCTCCTATTAGCATCTCGGATGTTCTAAACACATATGCCTTCATTCCATCTTTAATAATTTCTTTGTATAAAGGTGAAATATATACTCCTATTTTTTCAGTCTTATCTATGTTCAAAATATAACCAAAATCTCCATTTTCGCGAGCCCTGACATCAAAAGATTTTAAAAGATGGTCATGCGTTTCTTTTATAGCAAGCAGAGGTTCAATTTGTGCACGCATTTCGTCAACAAAAAGCATTTGTTCATCATTTTCCAAACGCAGTGCTTCTACTAATTTTTGCGCTTCTTTAAGTTCAGACTCTCTTTGCGCAAGCTCTTGGTCTCTTTTTTCCAATGTCTGCGTTTGCACTGCTATAACTTTTTCAGCACTTCCCATTTTTTCTGAAAGAGTATCAATGACTATTTCGTTATCATTAATAATTATATTTTTTTCTTGTATAGTCTTTTCTTGTATTTTCAAAAGTTCAATGGTTGCATTAACAATATCGTTTCCAATATTATTTGCCATTGCCGTTATTGCTTGTAAAAAGTCTTTTAATGAATTTTGCCATGGAACAGAAGATATTACTTCTGTCATATGATTAAAATCACTAAAATCTTTCCCTACGTTGTAAAGGCTTTCTTCTGCTTTTCTTTGCAGATTTTGATCTTCTAATTGCAAATTAAAATTATTCACAGAAAACAAAGTGTTTTTTTCTTGCGGTATCTCAACAGTGCTTTGCACGCTTTCCATCGTCAAAACATCATTCGGTGAAGAGCTTTCCCCTGCAGGAATAGCCTCTTCGCTTGGGGTAACCGCGGCCTGTTCTGCTTCTCCATCAATGGGAGAAGCATTATCTGGTAATACATTAGCTTCCTGTGGGGGCATTTCTAAATCAGGTTGCATTTTTAACAGTCTATCTATTATTGAGAGAGATCTTTCATCGGTAAAAATTGGATCAAGTGTAATTAATTCTTCAGCATGCTGATTATTTAATGCAGACATTGTTTCTCTCTGAGCTTGAAGTTGACTACTTTGTGCATACTCAAGATCTTCTACTAAGTCAGATACCAGTTTTTCGTAATTTGATATAAGCTCTTGTTTTTCTAATTCAAATATTTGCCTTTGACTGTTTATTGCTGATTCTTGTTGTTGTGCGAGTGCAACATTGGCACTGTCATAAGATGCAAGCTGTTTTGTATAATCGTCCATTTGCGCTTCAAAAGTAGTAATTAGGGGCGTATATTCCAAGTCCAATTTTGTTACTAAACTTTCATACTCATTGTTTATTGTACGTATTTCTCTTTGCTTAGCGTCATTACTCATTCTTAAAGACTCTAATAACTGAAGCTGTGTATCACGTTCAAATTGAGCCTGTTTTATTTTTGTAGCAAGTTCTATTTCAAGTTGGTTTTTTTCTGCACTTGCTTGTTCTAGAGAAAACTGAGTTTGAGAAACAACATCGAGGAGATTCTTGAGATTTAAGTCTTCAAAAACTTTTATATCTACTTCCATTGCTTCATTTCTAGTTTGTAAAAAAGAGGCTAACCCATATGTTAAAAGTGCTACCCCTGCAAAGCACCCTAAAAGAACTGTTAAAATAAATGAGAATTTCTTTGTACGTGTTTTTGCATATTCAGTTTCTAAATTATAAAGAGATGGTGTTTCTGCTTCAG
>CAYJHL010000280.1:0-2136 GCA_964369585.1 uncultured Treponemataceae bacterium
TCATCTCTTATCTGCACTCTTGTTTTACCTTTACAAATGGGGCAAAATACCCATTGCTCATCTGTCATATATTTACTACTCCTTTATTGCTTAAATTAGCGAACTTTATTTTTATACACTACAATACTAATTGCACATGAAACAATGTAGATAATGAGCGTTGCAATACAAATGAAGAAAACAAATGTAGAAATATTCTCTGATATAAATAATAAATCTGCTTGTTCTACTTTATCTTCAAACAAACGAAAGATAAAAACTATAGGAATAATAAGAATAAAACGAATAATTTGCGTTGCTTGAAAACCAAAGTAATAAACGATTGGAAAGTGAATGCTTGCCCAAAGCAATGGAATGATTAAAGACACTAATAATGAAGTAGAAAAAATATCACTATAAAAGCTACCAAATATAACTGTTGAAATCATTGTAAAAATGATAGCACCTAATATTGTAACCACCAGCGTTGCGGCATTCGCTATATATCGGCTAATAACTATTTTTGTGTCTGAAAGAGGGGTTGCACGTTGATATTTCACCCACTTCGATTTTTCATCTGAGTTATAATTTAAGACATTTTGCATTGATACAGTTAAAGATAGCATTAATGTAGCAAGTAAACTGGAATATCTTTCAGTATTAACAAATACTAAAATAACTGCAAAGACGGCAATAACAATTAATCTCTTATCAATAGACTTAAAAAAAAGTAATATATCTTTACAAACTAATCCTCTCATAACAATTCTCCTTTTACATAAAATAGCATTATATCTTCTAATGTTACATTGTCGATTACAACATTTTTGTATTTACTTTTCGCTTCAAGTTTGCTTTTAATCAAGCATTCCATATTCACATTAGTTTCACGAAACGCAATGTAGTCATCTTGTGAAATATTAGCAAAATCATTCTTCTTGCAACGTAAAACTCCAAAATTATACACGAGATTATCTTTAAGTTCTTCAAAAATGATTCTACCATTATGAATTAGTATCACATAATCAGCAATCTTTTCTATATCAGAGGTTATATGCGAAGAAAAGAATATTGAGTGATTTTCATCTTGAATAAAATCAAGAAATAAATCTAATATTTCATTTCGCACAACAGGGTCTAACCCAGAAGTTGCCTCGTCTAATATCAAAATTTGCGGTCTGTGAGACAATGCGGCAATAATGGATAATTTCATTTTCATGCCTTTAGAAAATGTTCCTACTTGCTTGTCTTTAGGAATTTTTAGTTTTTGCAAATACTGATGATATATTATGGTGTCCCAAGTTTTATAAATACCTGATAATATCTTTTCAATATCTATCGCATTAAATTTTTCGTGAAAAACGCACTCATCAAAAACTACACCGATATTTTCTTTTTTCAAATATTGTATGTTATTTTTACCATTGATCTCTATTTTTCCACTATCAATCTTTAATTGGTTCAAAATTAAATTTATTGTAGTGCTTTTTCCGGCTCCATTCTCTCCTATAAACCCGACAATTCTACCTTTTGGAACACAAAAGGATACATTATCTAAGGTAAAATTGGAAAAAGTTTTGCTCAAGTTCTGTACTAATATACTATTACCATTCATTTTTACTATCCTTTATTCTTCATAAAATAATTTTAATATGATTGTCATTTGTGAATATGAAATTCCATGGGTTTTTCCAATCAATGCAACCTCCTGTAGTAGATTTTCAGCTATGCGTAGCTGTTCCTCTTGTATTACAGCTTGTGTTTGGTTTGCAACAAAACACCCTTTTCCTGTTACAGTTTCAACAAAACCATCACGTGTTAAATCCTCGTATGCTCTTTGTACCGTTATGACACTAATATGCAAATCTTTAGCCAATCCTCTCATAGAAGGAAGCATCTCTCCAGCAACGAGTGTTCCATTCATTATTTGGCTTTTAATTTGAATAGATATTTGTTCATAAATCGGCTTATCAGAGCTATTGCTAATTAATATTTCCATTTGCACCTACCTTCGCAAGCTGTACTTTTCGTGCTTACTGTACTTATTGATTAAGTACAGTTTACCATAGATAGATACTATTGTCAAGAGAGTTTTAATATTCAGTTACAAAAAATTAAGATGTGACAGCTTTTGAGTTCTGCCACATCTTAGCGTTT
>CAYJHL010000281.1:0-2092 GCA_964369585.1 uncultured Treponemataceae bacterium
TCATTATCATCTGTTTCTACTTCGGAAAGAGGACCTATTGTTAGAACATTTTCACCTGATACCATTTGTCGTGTATTAGATATTCCAACAAAATGCCCATCGGAACTTAATAGCTCAAGTCTTGCAAAAATGGTCTTTCCAATTATTGGAAGATCATCAAATCTAACCACAACCCCATTAGCGCCATAAATCTCTGATTTAACTGCAATAATTTTTAGTGTACTTGCGTCAATAAGAGAAACTTTCACTAGTGCCGTCTCTGATTCACCATCAATCGAACGAGGACCATCAATAGAATCGTTACTACGAACTTCTAAATTTTTTATTTCAAAAGTAATACTCGCTGAATCCCGAACACTCCAAAGATTACTACAGGATGTTACAAGAACTAAAAAAAACACTACCATAAATGATAAAAACGTATACTTATTTTTCACAAAACTCTCCAACTTTGTTCATTAAGAAAGAGTATACCATGCATTAACAAATAAGGTCAATTGTGAGAAAACTAACATTGACAACTTAGTATGCCTGTGATAAAATTATTCTGGTTACATATTTAAAATTTGGACTTCGCAGGTAAACATGGACTATAAAAAATATGCCGTACAAGCGGCAGATGATTCTAACAGCATAATCTACATATCTGATATGGAAACATATGAGTTAAAATATCTCAACAAAGTAGCACGAATTGCCTTTAATTGCCCTAACACTTCTGATTGGCAAAATAAAATGTGCTATGCTCTTTTGCAAGGAAAAACAGAGCCTTGCGAGTTTTGTACAAATCACTGCATAAAAGAAGATGCATTCCACACATGGGAAATTCACAATAAAGTATTAAACAGCTACTATTCATTAAAAGATATTGTTATTGATGTTGAAGGTAAAAAATTCCGTATGGAAATTGCAACCGATATAACAGAGTTAAAATTAAAAATTAAGCATGAAGAAGCATTAAATGCCTGCGTCGGAACACTTCACTCAGACGATTCGCCTCATGAGTCAATTGGGAAGCTACTAGAAATTTTAGCAACCCATTATGAAGCCGAGCGCGGATACGTGTTTACTATTAACAACAATGGTATCACAATGTCTAACACTCACGAATGGTGCAAAGAAGGTATTGAGCCGCAAATTCACAACCTTCAAGATACCCCAGTAAAACATGCAGCGAACTGGTTTGCCTCTTTCGAACAACACGGCGAATTTCTAATTAACGACATAGAAACAGAGGTAGAAAAAGATTCGTTCCAGTATGAAACACTTTCATCACAAGGCATTACATCTCTCATTGTTATTCCTTTGCGTCATAAGGATAGCACCTTCATGGGCTTTATTGGCCTTGACAACAGTGCACGAAAAGAAATAAGCACAGAACTAATTAAAACTGTAGCCACCTTTGTAGAAGATTTTATAGATAAGACACTCCTTATGGAAAAGCTCAATAGTCTTAGTTATATTGATCCTCTCACTGGTATTGCAAACAGACACAGTTACAATAAAAGGCTTGAACAGTACGAAGCAACCCCTCCAAAAACACTTGGAGTTATCTATATAAATATTAACGGCTTAAAGCATATTAATGAAAGTAAAGGATATAAACACGGTGACTACCTCATAGTCACTCTGGCAAACATCCTTACCAAATTATTTGCAGACAGCGTTTTTAAAATAGACGGAGACGAGTTTATCGTTCTACAAGAAGATTTTAGCCAAGAACAATTTGATTTAGCAGTACAAGAACTACGCGATACAGCATCAAACATTGAAGACCTCGTTGTTTCAATTGGCTCTTTGTGGAACGGTAAAGTTTTAAGCGTAAAAGATCAGGTTGGACAAGCAGATGGATTAATGTATATTGAAAAACAATACTACATGAGTAATAAAATAAATCAAAATTACCGTGCTCTTCTTGTAACAAATATTATCAGTGAAATTGAAAAAGGAATGTTCCAAGTATACTTACAGCCACAACTTGACTTACAAACAATGAAAATTGCAAGTGCAGAGGCCTTGGTTAGAAAAACAAATGAAAATGGAAAAATAGAAAGCCCTTTCTTTTTTATACCTTTTTACGAAAAAGAAAACA
>CAYJHL010000282.1:0-2086 GCA_964369585.1 uncultured Treponemataceae bacterium
GAGGTCTAACTTGGGGCTAAAAAGCTCTTTTCCTTTATACAGAATCTTTTCCATAATAAAATTATACACCTTTTAGGCATGTCTGACAAGTAGGAAATTTGTGGAATAAAAGTGTTGAAAAAACCCTTACCTTTTTTTACTGTACACAAAAATGTAGTACAGTAAAAGTAAAAAAATTGTACTATGTGGGTAAAGGTGCCTTGTTTGGTGAGTGTTTTTGTGGTAAAATAAGGTATTAGGGCTGGATTTTAGTGTGTTTTAAAGCTTTGAGTGGGAAACGAGGCTTTAGTGTCAGGTAAGGCCGTAAAGTACGTGGATCCCGATGGGAGAGTTGTTTTTCTTGGTGGATTTACACAAATGGGAGGGGCATGATCTGCAGGCGCTTATGAAGGAGGAATAGCAGTTAGTTATTCTAAGGACCATGGGTGGCAGATAGGAACTTTTGTGACATCAGGGGCTGGTTTTCTTGCAGGAATGGGAGGGTCAGCAAGTTTTAGCCTCACCATTGCCCCAGTTGCACAACAAATTTCTGATATAAATGGAATGGTAGAAACTTTAGGCGGTTCTGTACCAACAAAAACTATTGTAAACATCATAAACCCAGCACTAGCTTCTTTGATTCCCAAAAAAGCTACAGTAGGTCTAGATTTTAATATACCACTAAATGCCCCTTTAAAAAATAGTTCTATTACACTTTCATTTGGTGCAGGCAAAGGAGCTTTCCCTATCGAAGGACACATGCTAACAACTCAAACTACAACAAATGTGCTTGCATCTGGTGAAGATTTTTTCACAGTATTTGAGGAGGCAAAAGAAAATGGCTTACTTGACGTTGTATCAAAAGATAGGCTTGATGAATTTCTAGCACATTTTTCCGAAATCTATTCTATTGAAAATAATTCCTTTATTGAGGACTAAAGAGGTATTTTATGGTTCCATGGAGTTTTCTACTGATTGCTGGGGCAATTTTTTTCATTATTGCCTTTCTTACAACTATTGTAAATATAATATTAATAAATATTTTTAAAAGTAAATTAAATCATCTGATTACTGAGTTAAACAATTTAAATCATATTCGTGATGCATTCATTTTGACTCAAATAAAAAATGAAATGGACTCATCAAAACTGTTAAAGCTAACATCTACAGGTAGTATTGCCGACTCATATTTACAAGCTATGCTAACTATTTTAACAAAAAAATACCCAAGCATGAAATCTCTTCGTATGTGGAAACTTGTAAATTTTTTAGCGGTAGTTCCAACTTTTTCAATACTTGTACCGTGTCTGATTGTGTTATATGGTTTTTTCAGTACGCCACAAGAAGAAGTGTCACTACTTGGCATTCTATTCATTTTACCACCTGTTTTTTTGATTTTTTCATTTATAAAGACTGCTGTACTAGTGATTGTACATTCAAAAAAGGACAACCCCTTAAATGATGTAGAAATATTGTACACAGATTTTTGCTCTACTATGAAAAAAGATCACTAGTAACGTAACCGTCGATTCTAACCCCCTAGAGAGTCCCCCATTCGCAGGACTAGTTAGCTGAGTGTTCCATGGTAGTGGATTTTCATAATCTTCGTTTGTATGACAATAAGGGACGTTGTAATTGTTATATTCTGCAAAAAAGGATATAGTTCACGCAAATGTAGATGGTTCTAAGTACTGTTATATATGTAAGATATTATTCAATATACCAGTATTTTGAAAAAGAGATGGTGAAATTGGATGCAATCTTTTTATACTGTTGCCAATTGAGCGGGACAAAAGTGTACAAAGGTAAAAAATGCTAGTATATAATTATTTATAATATAACAAAATAAACTGCTTTTTACCTTTTTTTACTGTACACAAAAATGCAGCCAAAAAAATGAAAAGCTTGTGCTATGTGGGTAAAGATACCTTGTTTTGTAGCTGTTTTTGTGGTAAAATGAGTTATTAGGGAAGGATTTTGTAGTGTTTTAAAGCTATAATGGGTATTGGGGCTTTAGTGTCAGGTAATAACCCCGTAAAGTACGTGGATCCTGATGGGCGAAGTGCTAGAAAAGATAACTCAGTTGAAATAATAGATAGAGTAGGAG
>CAYJHL010000283.1:0-2068 GCA_964369585.1 uncultured Treponemataceae bacterium
TAATTCACTTTAAAAGATACCACATTCGTGTCATCTTGTCAAATACTATTTGCTTATTTAGTAAGAATATGCTATAATTTGCGTATGAAAAAATCTCTTCGCCGTTTAATCTTTATTGTTATTGATATCATCATAATCTTTTTTGTTTTTCTCGGTATTTATACTGTTGCAGAATATCGTCCTTCAACTATAGAAGTCGCAGACTATGTAAATCCGACAACAGAGATGCTACCCGATGCCATAATACAAAAATATGAGCAAAAAATGCCTATGCAAATTACAACATGGAATATTGGATATGCAGCCCACGGTGAAGGTCAAAATTTTGTAATGGACGGTGGCGATATGGTTCGCCCTGAAAGTTCTGAAATAATTAAAGCAAATCTAGATGGTATCGCAAGTTTTATACAACAAAATCCTGTCGATTTTTGGTTTTTTCAAGAAATTGATGAGGATTCAAAACGTTCCTATAATATTAATCAAAGAGACTTTTTACATGCGGAAACAAGTATGGGGTCTAGTTATGCCTATAATTTTGAGTGCTTTTTTGTTCCTTTTCCAATTCCTCCAATTGGAAAAGTTATGGCTGGTGTAGGTATATATTCACCTTTTAAGTTAGTAAACTCAGAGAGGATATCCCTTCCTGTTGCGTTTTCTTGGCCTGTTCGAACAGCAAATATGAAGCGGTGTTTGCTTATCTCTCGAGTTTCATTAGGCGAAGGGAATGGAGATCTTGTATTAATTAATCTTCACTTAGAAGCTTTTGATGATGGAGAAGGAAAAAAAGCTCAAACAAAAATGCTCATGGAAGTGGTAAAGAATGAGTTTGATAAAGGAAATTATGTAATTGCTGGGGGCGATTTTAATCAAACATTTCCAACTGAAAATGCTAGTAAGTATCCTAAAAGTGATTCATTTTGGTTACCTGGAGATTTAAGTAAAGATATGTTGCCATCAGGCGAGTGGACTTTTGTTGCAGATGATAGTGTACCAACCGCCCGTTCTGTTCATGCCGCATATGACATGAGTCAAAAAGATACTTGGCAATATTATGTAATTGATGGGTTTATAGTTTCGCCAAATGTTACGGTAAAAAGCATAAAAACCATTGATGAAAGCTTTAAGTATACCGATCATAATCCTGTAACGATAGAGTTTATTTTAGACTAGGCGGCATAAAAGCCCTATTAAAATTATCTTCAATTGAATTGCAGACTTTGAGCACTTGAGTGTTTTGAAGTTCTGCAATTTTTTTATATACTTTTATTATATCGCTTGCGGGGGTAACTTCTTCACCTTTTAAGGTTTGATAAGGAGCATCAGTTTCTGCTAATAGGCGTTCTAGCGGAAGTTCACTTGCGCATTTTATTGCCCTCTTGTTTCCATTAAGTATTGGTTTTCCAATTGAAAAAAACGCATTAATATTTCTTTTTAGTAAAGATTCTGCTTCTAAAGGAGAACCCGGAAATGAGTGAAAAATAACTGCATTAATTTTAGATAGCTTTTTTGCATCTGCAAATATTTTATCTAAGGCGTGTCTACAGTGAACAATAAGTGGAAGGTTATATGATTTGCACAGTTCTAGCTGGGCATTCCATACTTCTGTTTGACTATCTATTGTTTTTTTGTATTCATCGGTAAAAAAATCGAACCCTGCTTCCCCAATGCAATCGCATTCATTGTTTTTTACCATTCTCTCTAGTTTTTCAATATATGAAGTGTCAGGGTTTTGAGGATGAATGCCGAAAGAAACAATGACACTTTTTGGCTTTTTTATTTTATACTCACTAAGTTCTTTCCATTCTGTCGGGCTATGTGCACAGGCACATACAGGGGATGGTTTACCTTTATTTATAACTGGCTCCCAATGTGGAATCTGAGTAATATGGATATGTGAATCTGTGTAAACCATACGTATAGTATAACACAAAAAAATCATTTTTTTCTAAGCTGTTTAAAAAAAATCCCGATAATATATTATAGCAAGTTTTGCGTAATAACTTACATCTAATGGGAGAAAAAAATGAGTTGTTATTCTATTAAAAGCCATAATCCTAACGATTATTTA
>CAYJHL010000284.1:0-2057 GCA_964369585.1 uncultured Treponemataceae bacterium
AAGTACTTTGAAAGAAGCAGAAATGACCTTTATTGCGCTGTTCCTATTTCTATGACTCAAGCGGCTTTAGGAGCAGATATTTTCATTACATCATTAGATGATAAAAAAATTAAAATGAAGATACCTGCAGGCACTCAGCACGGAAAAATGCTCCGTATAAAAGAAGAAGGCGTTCCATTTGTAAACTCAAGCCGAAAAGGCGACATGTACATAAAAATTATTGTTGAAGTTCCAACGAAAATTTCAAGCAAGGGCAAAAAGCTCTTAGAAGAGTTTTCAAAAATGGAAGGCGAAGTTGACAGTCCAAAACCTGTATCCCTTTCAGAATTAAATAATTAAAGAAAAAAAACTTCCAAGACCCCTTGGAAGTTTTTTTTATGGTTAGATTGCAATGACGTATCCACAAGAATGGCACAAGAATTAATAGGATTTTTACCTTTAAGTTTTATTGACATTTCTGTTAAAATCTAGAAAATTAAGTACCACAAAAAAATACATTTCTGTTCTTACTTTTTTCTAGCAAAAGGAATTGTGTAAAAGACACAATAATAAAAATCTGCATAATCCCATTAATCTGCGGATAGCTTTTGTACAAAGACTCATTCACTTGAAAAAATCCCCTATACCTTGTACAATGCTAAAAACAAATGGAGAAATCATGAAAAATATATTTACATTTTTAACAATTCTTATCCTTACTAGCCTTTCACTTTCTTGCACACAAAAAGAAGAAGCACCTAAAGAACCAGTAAAAACAACCGAACAATTAAAACTAGAGGCCGATATACAAAAGCTCACTACCCTACTCGAAACTAACAATCCTTTTACAAATACCAAGGGGGAAGCGTCTGGTATTACGCAAAATATTCTAATCAATAAAGAAGCTTTTTTACACGATCTAGAGAAAGTGTTAGAAGCAGATAAGGCAATGGCTGATGGCGAATACGATATAGCAAGTTTTTTACTCAGAGCCGATAAACAAGTAAGTTTAATAGAAGGATACACTCCACCAAACTTAGTTGCCCTTAATAAAGAACTAGCAGACAATGGAAATTATATGTTAAATCGCCAAGACTTATCGCTCAGAGCTCCCGTAGAAAGAGCCTTAAGCGAAATGGCCACAAAGGCAGCAAGTGAGGGCGTAAGCCTTTTAGTAAGTTCTACATACCGCTCTTATGAATACCAAGCAATTGTATTTGAGCGAAATGTAAACAACTACGGCCTTGAAATGGCTCAAAGGGATTCAGCTCGCCCTGGAAGAAGCCAACATCAATTGGGAACTGTTATCGACTTTGGAAGTATTACAAATGATTTTGCAAACACCAAGGCAGGCATTTGGGTACACGAAAATGCGCCTAGCATGGGATGGTCACTTTCATTCCCACCAGAATATGAAGAAGTTACAGGCTACGTATGGGAATCTTGGCACTGGCGCTACATTGGCGTAGAAGCCGTTCGTTTCCAAGAAAAATGGTTTAATAACATTCAGCAGTACATGATAGAGTTTGTACACGAGTGGCTCAAAGTTTAGATTAACTCCCGAAAAATCAACTACTTCACCCTTTGAAAGAATCGGCACAACAGTAAATCTTAAAAAGGGTGAACTATTATCTGCTTTACAGGCCGCTCGGGAAGATAATGAAAGCAGATTTTAAAATTCAAAGCATATTTGTATGAAAAATGTAAAATTATTGTAGTTGCTGCAAAAGTCTTCATTGCTGCTACAATAAAAAAAAGCCGCCTAGGGGAGTTGGGGTTTTAGGGGAAGAGGGGGCACGTACTGCAATAGCGTCCCATCTTCCCCTAAGATAAAAAAAATAGGAACATTTTATAAAAAAACATAACACGGTTGTAAACCGTGAATATTATTTTTTACAATAAAAATGCCTTAATTTCTTCAATAACCTTTTCGGCATGTTTTCTTGTTATCCAGTGATGAGTTACAAATCGCATTGTGCCATCAGGAGCAGGGCTTCCTACCTTTATTCCCTTTGTTTCAAGATATTCAACCAAAGCGTCAGTATCAATTCCCTTTAACTTAAAGAATACCATGTTTA
>CAYJHL010000285.1:0-2040 GCA_964369585.1 uncultured Treponemataceae bacterium
CATTATATGTGGTGCTATATTGTTCTATTGCACCTGCGTAAATAGCACCCTTTGCATCGGTATCACCAAAATAACCAATTGATATAATCTCTCTTTCGCCTGTTGTTGCTTCGGCATTTGAATCAAGGTTGCTGCTTGCAGTTGGTACACCCTCTACGCTTTCTACAGTGTCTAGTGTTACTTGTTCCAGACCTAACAATGTTCCAACATATAGTTTATCACTAGCATAAACCATTGTTGTTGCATTGCTAATACTTAAATCTCCTGTCCATGTTGCATTGTCAGAAGAAGTTTTTACGTTTCCGTCTATAACTGTATAGAGAGTATCTGTTCCATCTGAACAAAAAGCTCTTGTGTCTGAAAAATGGTCAGTCACCCCTAAAGGTGCTGCGGCAACAACGGTTGCTGCATTTGTAGGCTGTGTTGTCAATGCTGTCGCACTTGTTCCAGAAAGTTCGTATACAGTGCTTTCTTTTCTAAAATAGGCATTTCTACCAGTTCCATCGTATACGCCATTATCAAAAAGTGCTACCTTGCTGGATGTGTCTTCTTCACTATTAATAGTGACAGAAGCATTAGAAACAGGATCCCATCCATTACTGGCGTTTAGAACGTGTACTTGATAGCTATGTATGTACCCATCTTCATCGTCTTGTTGAGCAGTTAGGGCATATAAGTTAGTATCATCAGATGCTAATGCAATTACTCTTCCAGGTTTTGCCATTTCTACCCAACCACGCTCTACATCAATATCTTTTGTGTATACATTCCCATTTTGGGTGTATAGCTTTCCGTTAAGCTCTACAATTGAGTTTACATTTCCAATAACACTTGGTTCAGCAAGTTTTATTTCTCTAGCAATATCATAAAAAATTACACCTTGCTCACAGGCTAAAAATAGTAATAATAGCGGTAAAAATCGTAATATCTTTTTCATAAATAATCCTCAAATTAAAAGTGGTATCGAACAGAAAGTCCAATGTCTTGAATAATTCCTGTATAATTATATTCAGGGTTGCTGTACCATTGTGGAAGAATGTATACACCAGTATGTAGTCCAAATGACCAGTCTCGGCTAAATCTATAGTATCCTGCAATTTCAGGTCGAATGGCTAAACCAAAATACATTCTGTCAATGTAATTTTGAAAAGCCCCACCAATTTCTAGCGAAACAGGTACTTCCCATTGTCCAATATCAAATTGATATGAAGCAGTAAACATAAGGGGTACAACATAAAAAACATTACTTCCAATTGTTGAATTGTACTTAAAGCTAACGTTTCCCCCAATAGTTAAATCATCTAAAATAAAATGATGATACCCTAAAGAACCTGACCCACCAACAAATAAATTCCCAAACGGTTTATACGGAATACTAACGTTTAGTTTCATTGATATATATTGGTCACCTTGCTGATTTACTTCATAAACAAATTCTTCTGTGTACTCTTCCTCAGATGATTCTTGAGCCTCTTGAGCTACAAGTGGAAAAGAAAAAAAGATGCAAAATACTGCAAATATAATTAAAATACGTTTCATGTAATCTCCTAAAATCTTGAACAAAATTATTCAGTTCATTGTACTGTAACTCTATAGAAAAAAAAATCAAATTCGAGTATACTATGAAAGAGTGTATCATATAATGCATTCATTGTCCATATCGGAAAAAGTAGGAAGTTAAAATGTCAGCAAAAATTATTGACGGCTTTGAAATAGCCCAAAAGGTGCGAGCAGAAGTTGCAAAAGAAGTGGAAAACTTAAAAAAATCGGGAATAGAACCTTGCCTTGCAGTTGTGCTAGTAGGCGAAAACCCCGCAAGTGTTTCTTATGTAACGGCAAAAGAAAAGGCTCTTAAAGAAGCCGGAATGGTCGATAAGGCAATATATCTTGCAGAAAATACTACAGAACAAGAACTTCTTTCTATTATAAATGAGCTAAATAACGACAAAAAAGTGCACGGAATACTGGTGCAGCTCCCGCTTCCCAAACACATAGACGAGCAAAAAGTAATTGAAGCAATAGATCCTAAAAAAGATGTTG
>CAYJHL010000286.1:0-2039 GCA_964369585.1 uncultured Treponemataceae bacterium
CTGCAATTTTAGCATTTTTGCTTGCAAAAACTACTTACGGAAAGAAAATATTATTACTTGGCACAAACCAAAATGTTGCAAAGTACAGTGGAATTAAAGTAGATAGAGTTCTTATTCAAACCTATATTATTTCAGGTGTATGTGCAGCCCTTGGCGGAATGGTAATGCTTGCAAACTACAACTCTGCGCGTTCTGGGTATGGTTCTAACTATACTCTTCAATGCATTATGGTAGTTGTATTAGGTGGTATAAGCCCTACTGGTGGAAAAGGAAAAATAACAGGCGTTTTAATGGCTATTTTCCTTGTAAAAGCTCTCGAAACAGGAATTAACAGATTCCCACAAATAAGTAGTTTCTATATCTCTTTAATTTGGGGTGCTGTTCTTCTAGCTGTAATGTTCCTTGATTACCTTGCAAGTAACAATATAAAATTGTTTAAAAAAGCAAAATAATTTTTATAATTGTAGTTTTGATAATGTAACTGTCAAAGCTACAATTATTTTGTTGTAATTGAAAAATATATTAGGAGAAACGAATGAAAACAATCAAAGACAAGCAAATTTTAGTAGCTGCAGATTTTGCAGGTTTCCCATTAAAAGAAGTTGTTGTAGAACATCTTAAAAAAAGAGGGTGGACAGTAACTGATATTGGAGTGAAGTCTGCTGATGAAAAAGATCCTGAAATGTTTCACAGAATTGGGTTAAAAGCAGGCGCAAAAATTACTGAAAAAGAATTTGAAAGAGCATTGCTATTTTGCGGTACAGGAATGGGAATCCATATTGCAGCGAGCAAATGCCCTGGTGTTCACGCTGGTGTTGTTCAAAGTGTTGCTGCTGCGAAGAGGGCTATTACAGGGAACGCTGTAAACGTATTAGCATTGGGTGCTTTCTATGTTGCTCCTCAAATGGCAAAAGACATAGTAGATGTATACTTATACAATGAACTTGGAAGTGGTTATGAGTGGTGGCCAAATTTCTATGAGTTCCATAAATTATCTGTAGATGAGCTTGATGCGTTTGATTATGAAGAGTTCAAGGCAAATGGATTTGAAGTAAAAAGGCTTGGGGATTTTCCCCTAGAATTAATGGATGCACCAGACGCGTAAGTTACAATATACTTTTGGGAGATTTTAATGGCTAAAAAAATTCTATTTGCAGGCGAAAGTTGGATGAGTTATACTACTCATGTTAAGGGGTTTGATTCATTTTATACTTCTACATATGAAGAAGGGATTGAATATATTCGTAATTCCATCATTAAAGCAGGGTATGAAATTGACTTTATTCCAAACCATCTAGCTTCTACTAAATTTCCTTTTACTATGGAAGAATTAGAAACATATGATTGCGTAGTATTGTCTGATATAGGTTCTAATACACTTCTTCTTCCACCACAAACTTTTTCAAAAAGTGTTTCAATGCCAAATCGATGTGATTTAATAAAGGACTATGTTGAAAAAGGTGGTTCATTTTTAATGATAGGAGGCTACTTATCTTTTACAGGAGTTGATGCAAAAGCTCGTTTTGGACAAACTTCAATAAAAGATATTCTACCTGTTACATGCCTGGACATTGATGATAGAGAAGAGCATCCTGAGGGTGTTTATCCTGTAACTACCGATACCAATAATCCAGTTATGAAAAGCTTGCCTACTGAATGGCCTCTTTTCCTAGGATATAATAAAACTATTCCAACAGAAAAGGGAAAAGTTTTGGCTACTATAGGAGATGATCCTTTTATTGCTATAGGAGAATTTGGCAAAGGCAGGTCAGCGGTGTTTACATCAGATTGTTCTCCTCACTGGGGTTCTCCTGAATTTGTAGGTTGGAAATACTACGATGAACTTTGGAAAAATATTTTTAATTATCTGTGTAATGACTAAGTTTATCTATTTTTTAAAGACAAGAAAGGCCTCTTTCTTGTCTTTTTTTTGTTAAAACTATTTAAAATTTTGCAAAATCCAACAAATATTCACTCTTTATCAATTGACAACTGCAGTTTTCTATGTTGTAATTAAAGTAGTACAAATTAACTTAATT
>CAYJHL010000287.1:0-2037 GCA_964369585.1 uncultured Treponemataceae bacterium
TATTAATCCAATAATCAAAATATGCTGCATCTGTATTACTTTTTGTTATAATTTCGTTATATTTAATTGTTAACTCTTCTTCTGTGTAGTTTGTAACTTCATCCCAGGAATCAATAAGCCAAATAGGCAAGCCTATTGATGCAAAGTATTCAGTCATAACATTACGCTTAGCGATAGGGACTACTCCTAAATATATTGCTTCCCATGTTCTGTGGCAATCTAAACCGTTTCCTTCTGGCGAGGCTACAAACATGCATCTTTGTAAACGCTTGCGGTATTGCCTACATGTTAAACTACCCGGAAACTCGTTTGTTATTGGTTTTCGCCATAGGGCTCTGTAACACTCAAAACGTGCATCGGCATTGGTTCCCATGGTAAAAGCAACTACAATTTTTGCACTTTTTTTGTATTCTTTATGTTTTATAAGAGAAGCAAAATCTTTTACGTAACCTGCATTATGTCTCCACGTATCCTCGAGTCCTATTGGAAGGGGTGTAACCTTTTTGTGCTCCAGTGTGCAGTTTTGGGCAAACCAGTGGATAATATTATCGTTATTTGCTATTGCTTTATAGTCTTTTGAATTTGTAATATTTATATCACTTTGGTGTGTAAGAAGTATAAATTTTTCTGTAACATCGGGTAGTACTTTTATAATAAACTCGTTGAGAATCCAAGTACTTACAAAAACAACACTACCTGCTTTTATGTCATTTGCTGTACATTTTTTTGTCTCATCATACAATGCATCTGCAAATGATCTAAAGGTATCTCCACTTAAAAAAGGAGCACTTGAAGGGCGTCTTTTTAAGCGTATGTTTATATTTTTTGCAATTGCTCTTTCAAGTTCAAAAGGTATTGCTTTTAAAAGTATTTTTATATCCATTTAGATAAAATCCTTAAAGTACGCAATTGTCTTTTTTAAGCCTTCTTCTAATGCAATTTTAGGCTCCCAACCTAAGTGGTTTTGTGCCAATGTAATATCTGGCTTACGTTGTTTTGGGTCGTCTTGGGGAAGTGGCTCAAAAATGAGTTTCGACTTACTGTTTGTTAAACTCAAAACTTTTTCTGCAAGTTCTATCATGGTAAACTCACCCGGGTTTCCAAGATTGATTGGTCCAATCATTTCATTATTGGTTGCCATCATTCTTATAAAGCCATCTACTAGATCGTCTACATAGCAAAAAGAGCGCGTTTGTGAGCCGTCGCCATAGATAGTAATGTCTTCTCCACAAAGGGCTTGCATAATAAAATTGCTTACCACACGCCCGTCTTTTGGGTGCATGTTTGGACCATAGGTATTAAATATTCGGACAATTTTTATGTTTACATCGTTTTGTCTGTGGTAGTCCATAAAAAGTGTTTCCGAAGCTCGTTTTCCTTCATCGTAGCAAGAACGAATACCAATTGTATTAACATTTCCCCAATAGCTTTCAACTTGTGGGTGAACTGAAGGGTCTCCATATACTTCACTTGTTGAGGCTTGCAAAATTTTTGCCTTTACTCGTTTTGCAAGTCCTAACATATTCATAGCACCCAAAACAGATGTTTTCATTGTTTTAATAGGATTATACTGATAGTGAATGGGAGATGCAGGGCAGGCGAGGTTATAAATTTCGTCGACTTCGAGCCTAATTTCCTCTGTAACATCGTGTCGAATAAGTTCAAAACGTGGGTTATTCATAAGGGGGAGCACATTTTCTTTTGTACCAGTAAAAAAGTTATCAAGGCATATAACGTTGTTACCTTCATTTAAAAGACGCGTACAAAGGTGTGTTCCGATAAATCCAGCACCACCTGTTACGAGTATTGTTTTTTCATTTTTCATATATTTCTCCTATTATTATCCATAAGATTTTTGCGTATATCACTAGAATGCTCAGGTGTTAACCACAGATTATTATGTTTGCGTATACCACTGGATTGGTCATTTATAATCCACAAATTACACCGATTATTATTTATAAAATTATTCAAAAAATTCGCTTAAATTCTTAAGCCGTAGACAATATAAAAATATGTTTATTCTTTATGTTGTAA
>CAYJHL010000288.1:0-2032 GCA_964369585.1 uncultured Treponemataceae bacterium
TTAATATATACTTCTTCTACTACCGTTGAGCTATAATTATCGTTTTGCATGTAACCTCCTAAAATGCACCTTATACTAAATTAAATGGAATATTATTCTTTACAACATATTTATGGGCATACGAGTTTTCAAACACATTAATGGTGGCTAAATCACCACAATCATCTATCTCTACGGCTCCATCTCCAATATATTGCACTGATTCAGGAATTGTTAAATCTCTTAAATATCCACACTCACAGAAACACGCATCCCCTATACTCGTAACTGAATTAGGAATACTAATACTATTTAGATGGTAACAATCATTAAAAGCATTATTTCCAAGCTCTTTTATGGTATTAGGCAAAACTAGTTTTTGAATATAACATAAGGATTGAAAAGCACCATTACCTATTTTTGTTACCGGTTTCTCTTCTATTGTGGGTGGAATAACGACTGTTTGTTCATCAAATACTTCTACATCAAGAGCACTCTCGTGCCCTGTAATAGTAACTTCGTTATTTTCTATTTTGTATGAAAAGCCTCTAAATGTAATTTCTTTGTTTCCTTCTTCAAAAAACTCAAAGGGTAGAGAGTTTTCTTGAGCATATTTATGAGCATAAGACAACTCTACAACATGTAAGATCTCTAAATTATCCCAGTTTTCTACAAATGTGCCTTCCGGTATGCTTTCTACAGTGGAAGGAATTACAACATTTACAAGGCTGTAATTACCATCTTCTTCGCAGTTAAGCATAAAAGCATGCTCTGCTATTGCCTTTGTACCAAAAGGAATTTCGTAGAAATTGTCATTATAAATAGAAAGGTATGTGTGCAATATTTTATTTTTGTCGTCGTATAAAACACCGTCTGTAACACTATATACTAAATTTGCATCACTAATATTTACTTCTGTTAATTCAAGAAATTCACAGAAAACTCCTTCTCCTATTGAGGTAACTGAATCAGGAATATCAATGTATTCAATAGTATCACTTCCAAAAGCGTATTTTCCAATAGTTGTTAATGTACTGGGTAGCTCTATTTCGCCTATTCCATCATATTGTAATGCATAATCTGCAATGCACTTTGTTCCTTCCGGTACATTCGCCATATAACCACAGTGGTCGTTATATGGAGCATTCATCTCAAATAACAATGTATGTGTTTTTTTATCAAATAAAAAACCATTTTTATAATAATAGCATGGATGAGAAGTACTAATTACAACATCCATTCGGGTACCAAAACCTTGTTTTTTTATAGAAATAAGACTATCGGGGATAGTTACACTATGTATACCTTTGCCCATTATATATTTAAATTCCAAAGTTGTAATACCTTCAGATATTTCAACACTTTGAGTCTCTTCAGGAAAAACATAATCATTAGATTCATCGGTGGCAGGCTTTATAGTCGAAACAGGGTGTCCGTCTAGGGTACTTGGCACCACTACATGGTCATCAGAGCCTTCATATTTTCTTATAATTGCTTTTCCATTTTCTAGTGTGTAGACATAATCACCTGATTTTTTTTTTATATCGTCTTGAGCTGTTTCGTTTGCAGAAGAAGATATTTGTTCTGCGCGAACTTTTAAGCCGGTACCTGCAGAGCCATTAGGATTTTCTGCAGGTTTTTGGGTGTTTTTTGGAACAGAACTTACAAATTCAAACGGCATATTATTAAACTCTGCATATTTATGTGCAATTGAGTCTTTGTATACAATTAAGGTTGTTGTTTTACTAAAAGCTAACTTGCCTATAGATTTTACTGTTTTTGGTATTTCGACCGACTGTAACATATCGCAACCAAAAAAAGCACCATCACCAATTGTGGTTACAGAAAAGGGAACATAGACCTGTGTTAGCTGGCTGCATCCGGCAAATGCAAAGTCGCTAATAACTTCAAGGGTAGCCGAAAGCTCAAGTCGAACGAGCTTGTCACATCCCAAAAACACTTTTTCTGCAATTTTTTGAATCGGACAGTAGTCAGTTAACAATTTTTCTGAGTAAATATACGGTGGTAAAATTAATTCTTTATCGTATCCACT
>CAYJHL010000289.1:0-2013 GCA_964369585.1 uncultured Treponemataceae bacterium
GATGTTTTGGTTAGAAAAGATGGCCTTTTTGTTCTACCAGAACTTGAATGCTTAAATCCTGAAAACTTAAAATAAGGTTTTATGATGAATGACGAAAGAATTACAAGTCTTGAAATAAAATGTGCCTACCTTGAAGATTTTTTGAATAATCTACAAGAGGTTGTTGTTGAACAAGGCAAGGTTGTAGATTCTCTAAAAGGAGAAAATACTTCCTTAAGAAAAAAAATTGCCGAATTATCGGATGCTGTGGAAGGAGAAATACCACAGGTAAAGCCACCGCATTATTAATGTATAATTTACAATGTATAATGCATAATGCTTCGGTGTAGATAATGGGAAGTTTTACCTGCTCTATTGTACTTGATAATGGGCGGAACTGTCATCCTGATTATGTTATTATCTGAGTGAGCCTGTCATCCTGATTATGCCCGTTATCTGCACTTGGAAGGATCTCCCGCCTGCTCGACTTACCATAGAGGAAAAATTTTTGTACTACACATATATTTTATCAAATAGAAGCAATAAAGTACTTTACATCGGTATGACAAATAATTTAGTTCGACGTGCATTTGAACACAAAGAACATAGAATTGACGGGTTTACAAAAACATACAAAGTTGATAAGTTAGTATATTATGAAATGATGGAAGATGTTAAGATCGCAATTGAAAGAGAAAAAGAACTAAAAGGCTGGACAAGAAAAAAGAAGATAGATTTGATTCAAACTGTTAATCCTAAATGGGAAGACTTGTCAAGTTCTTTACAATAATATTGTAGTAGAGCAAAGAGGGAGATTCTTCACAAGATTAACAGGAAGCAGAAATCAGAATGACAGAGATCATTTAGAAAGAATAAACTATAGGAGAAAAATATGAAAAAAATTACAAGTTTAATGATTATTTCACTACTCGCAGTGGGTGTGATTTTTGCAGGTGGCAACTCAGAAAAAGAAAGCATTTCTGTTAGTGGAACGGGGATTGTAACCGTAAGACCTGACACAGCTTCTATTACATTTGCGGTGGTAACAAGAAATGAAAGAGCAATGCTAGCCGCAAATGAAAATGCCCACATAATGACAATGGTTAATGAAGTTTTATTACATGTTGGCATTGCTAAAGAAGATATTGCTACAAACGATTATAGGTTATATCAAGATTCATTTTACAATTCTGACACACGTAAAACAGAATACACAGATTACGTTGTATCAAACAATGTGAGCATTACCGTAAAAAAAATAGACACCGTAGGAGACGTAATTGATGCAGTTCTTGCAACAGGTGTAAACAGATTAACCGATGTTAGCTTTTATGCAAAAGATACAGAGAAAGCATATGATGAAGCAAGAAAACTTGCTGTACAAGAAGCTCTTTCTACAGCAACAATTTTAGCAGAAGCCGCAGGAACAAGTATTGGAAAAGTTGTAAATATTTCTGAAAACTCAGGAAGTGGCGGAACATACGGAAACTATGCAAGAAAAGAAATGGCAATGGTTTCTTCTGCAGACTATTCCACACCTATTGCGCCAGGTAGCACAGAAGTAAGTGTAACAGTAAATATTGCGGTTGAATTAAAATAGTTATTAAATTTTAGAAAACTATTTTCTAAATACTTTTATGCTTGAAAGCATAGGAACTTTTATTCATCTTCTTTTCTTGAAGAAAAGAAGCAAAAGACTTGGGGGGGGGACGTTGCGATTCGTCCCCCAAACCCCCTTAACGCTTTTTACTATCACATGTATCAAGTATATTGAGTTTTCATTTAAACTCATACACGGGATTTGGAAAAAACAAATGACAAACACACAATGGAAAGATTTTTGCACTTTTAAAGATGAGCTTAAAGGCAACATAGACATATGGCACAATACACTTCAAAAAGAAACTCTTCTTGATGAGCTTAAAGAACTTCAACGTCTATCCGCTGAAAAAGATGGCGTACCCCCATACGAGCTTTCTGACCCATTTGTATACAACAAAGCCTTTGACGATATAACAAAAGATGATGATATTT
>CAYJHL010000290.1:0-2008 GCA_964369585.1 uncultured Treponemataceae bacterium
AACTTAAGGTTATTATTAAAGCCGACGTACAAGGTTCTGCAGAAGCAGTTAAACAGTCTCTTGAAAAATTATCTACTAGAGACATTCGCCTCAACGTTATTCACTCTTCAGCGGGTGCAATTAACGAAAGTGATGTTATGTTAGCTTCAGCAGACTCAAATGCAATTATTATTGGATTTAACGTTCGTCCTACTCCAAAAGCAAAACTTCTTGCTGAGCATGAAAAAGTTGATATTAGAAAATACAATGTTATCTACAAAGCTGTGGAAGAAATTACTCTTGCTATGGAAGGTATGCTATCTCCTGATCTTAAAGATGAAGTAATCGGTATGCTTGAAGTTCGTGATACATTCAAAGTACCTAAAATTGGTGTTATTGCTGGATCATACGTTACACAAGGGCTTATTACAAGAACTAGCAGTGTAAATATTATTCGCGAAGGCATAGTTATTTACTCAGGAAAGGTTACGTCTCTTAAACGATTCAAAGACGATGCAAAAGAAGTAACTACGGGATATGAATGTGGTGTCGGAATTGATAAATGGCAAGATATTCAAGTAGGTGACCAATTTGAAGTATACAAACAAGTTGAAGTAGCTAGAAAACTTGGTGAAACACTTGAAGAAGAAGCTAAAAAAGCTAAAGCTAAGAAAAAAGATGAAGCTTCTTCTGATGGAGATGAATAAGAATGGGTGAGTTTAGACTCGTTCGTCTCGGAGAACAAATCCGAGACGAAATATCCAAAATGATTATGCAAGGTTATGTAAAAGACCCTAGAGTTTCTACTTTTTTAAGTATCAATAGGGTTGAAGTAACGCGTGATCTTGGATTTGCAAAAGTATACGTTTCAAGCTTTATGAAAGATGCTTCTATTGAAAAAGGTGTAAAAGGTCTTCAAAGTGCTGCAGGTTACATTCAAACATCTTTAAGCAAAAAGCTAAGTTTACGCCAATTTCCTCGCCTTACATTTGTAGTAGATACAAGTATACGTGATGGAATGAACATGGTGCAAACATTAAATGAACTTGAAAAAGAACACGATGACAATTCCTAATTAGGAATTACGAATTAGGAATTAGGAATTGCAAACATCGGGAATTGTACTTTACGCAAAAAATCGGGGACCTACAAGTTTTAATTCACTAAACAAAATAAAAAAAGCATTACAAACAAAAAAGGTAGGTCACACTGGAACACTAGATAGTTTCGCTGAAGGCCTACTTGTTGTTATGGTTGGAAGTCTTACTCGCCTAGCATCACACGTTACTGCTTTTGACAAAAAATACGAAGCCATTATTTCATTCGGTTCAGAAACAGATACCCTCGACCCCTTTGGTGAAGTTATCCACAATGCAGAGCTTCCCTTACTAGAAGATTTTAATAAAGCTTTCAAAAATCATACTGGCTTATTACAACAATTTCCACCACAGTATTCTGCAATTCATATAAATGGAAAGAGGGCAAGTGATATTGCTCGATCTGGAAAAACTATTGAAATGCCATCTCGCGATGTCACGGTGTTTTCATCACAAATACTTGACGTGCAAGAAGTCAATGGTAGGGTACAGTATGCTCATGTGTCCTTTCATGTTTCTAAGGGAACCTATATACGCAGTTTAGCTCGAGACATTGCAAAAATGTGTGGTTCTTGTGCTCACCTCATTGCTCTGCGGCGAACAGCAGTTGGATCTTTTTTATTGGAAAATGCAGTAGGCTATGAATCTATGAGTCCTTTTACAATTTTACAAGCCGTTGAAAACCTTCCAATAGGTGAAAATATCAACGCAAGTGACTCTACAATAGAGATACTTCAAGCTATTCAAGATAATCTAACATCGATGACAAAAGACTTAGCCATTGAATGCGGTATGCAGGTAGCGGTGTTAAAAGACGATTTTTGCTTTCACTATTTTAATGGAAAACCTTTAAAAAAATCTATGTTTAGTTTTGATGAATTAATAGATTCAAACTATGCCGTTTTTGATGAAAAAGAAGTTTTTATAGGTGT
>CAYJHL010000291.1:0-1998 GCA_964369585.1 uncultured Treponemataceae bacterium
GGAATATTTGGTTTCCTAAGCCTGCAAAAAGTTTTATAACTATTGAGTTTTTCATAAGTTTGGTACATCCTGTTTGTCTGATCTAAAACGTGCGAGATTTTTAGAATGTAAGTGCAAGTTGAATAAAGGTCTCGGTTTATTTTCGTTGTATGCTATATAAGGTCTAGTAATACTTTTTTCGTTTTTCCATGTAATTTTAAAATCAGCCGGATTATATGCTGCACTTTCATTGATAAATCCATCTGTACTTGTCTTATCTTGTGCATATCGCATATCAAGCCCTCCTAAATACTGCCCAAAAGATGCAGCATCAAAGAGAAAATTTAAATTTTCAAATTCTTCATAGTAGGGAAGGTTTGTTGCAACTTTTTCCCCTTTTTGATTATGCAATTCGCCCTTTCCTTCAACATATTCAGGTGGGATAACTGGTAGCGATATGCATTTGTTTTTATTTTTGTTCCAATAATGCGCCATTGAAACCATATCATTGCTTTGTAAAGGGTTTTTATATGGTAACATTGTATAGTGAATATTGTAAAATGTGCAAAAATGACGTATGGCAGCTACACTTGGAATATACATTACAGAAGGTATACATCGATTATCAAAGTCTATTATGAGTCCTAGTTTTTGTGTGTTAATTAAATATTCAGAAATTGAAGAAATATCTTCATAAATTAAATTATCAGTTTCAAAATGAAGTATGTTAGTTTCTTTAGTTGTTCTTAAAAAATCTTCTATAACAAAAAAACGTTCTATTACATAGCGCCAAAATCCATCTCTCCAAGTACTGTATGCATTTCTATTTAAGGTTTTAAAAATTATATGATTAATACTTGTTTTGAGGCTTGAGGTGAGTATTATACGCAAATTACTATATTTAATTTTTAACTTTTGTAGTTCATCAAAATCTGAATCTACTATGCAAAACAAAAGAGATTTTGTATTACATAAAAAAAATTGATCAATTGAGTCTGTAATATGTTCTTGATATGTTTTACCTAAATGGACTATAAGTGCATTCATACGTGTCCTTTTTTTAACTTATGCTCATTAGTATAATATTTATATCGTCTTCGTATTGTGTCAACGATTGATAAGACAAAGAAAATGATTTGTTTTATGCCTTTAGTATTGAGCCATTTGTTTACTGAAACTAAATATGTATCCGTTTTTACATCTCTATTTTGCACAATTTCTACTTCAAGCGATAGTGCTTTGCTATAAATATTATCGTCTTTTGTACTTTTTGAGTGGATGTTTTTAATTTCACAGTGCGATCGCTTTAGCTTATATTTCCAAACTAAATAAGATAGTACTGATTGGTCATGTCTGTGCCCTTTTACTCTGTTATCTTTAGAAACAATGTTGTCCTTGTTTGTAAAAGAATATTCAAGTGGATACTGTTTTGGAATACCTCTAAATGTTATTCCATCTAAAGCGTATGTTGTCCATTGTTCTAAAATAATATTTGCAGTTTTATTGTTTATGTTTATACCTAAACACGCTGCACATAAATCAGAAATATCAAATGATTGTTTTCTTGTTATCTCCATATTTTGAATTGCTATATCAGAACAGTAGTCTCCCAATTTATCACTATAGGGATACCAAAAGTAATAGCCATCTTTATCTAGTTTATTAAAAATTGTATATGGTTTTCGAACACATACCATATTAGAATCAAGCCAAAGAACTTTTGTGTATCCTTTTTTTAATGCTGCGTGGATTGCAAAAACTTTAAACCCCCAAGGTGCTTCGTTATGAGTTGGGGAACCCTCTGGTAGACTGTCCCGAAAGAAAAGGGTATGCCCGTTATACCCCATTTTGGTAAGGCTTTGTTCTAGTCGATCTATGCCTTTTATGTATTTTCCTGTTGCGACGCTAACTATGCAACATGATTTGTCAATTGTCATCATTACCACTTTTGCATACTTTGATTTTATTAATCCAATAATCAAAATATGCTGCATCTGTATTACTTTTTGTTATAATTTC
>CAYJHL010000292.1:0-1989 GCA_964369585.1 uncultured Treponemataceae bacterium
GGAAACTATTCAAAATACGAAGCTGTTCGGCGGGTAGAACTTGAAAGCCTTATTGCTCGTTATGAACTACAACAGCAGGAGATAAATAAACTTGAAGATTTTGTGCGCCGTTTTCGATATAAAGCAACTAAGGCTGCTCAAGCACAAGAGCGTTTAAAACAACTCGAAAAGATGGAAAGAATTGAAATCCCAGAATCTTTAAAGAAAATACATTTTTCCTTTCCGCCAGCGCCTCACTCAGGGCGCCTCGTAATGACAATGGAAGGGCTTACAAAGTCTTATATAACACTTGATGAGAGTGGTAATGAAAAACGCAAAAAAACAGTTTTAAATAATTTAGATGTGACGGTAGAAAAAGGAGAAAGGCTTTTAGTTGTTGGTAAAAATGGAGCCGGGAAGTCTACTCTTTTAAGAATCCTCGCTGAAGTAGATTCTGACTTCTCAGGGAATGTAAAACAGGGTAGTGGTGTAAGTATTGGCTATTTTAGCCAAGATAATGCTGAAACAATGAAGGGTAGTATGTCAATGCTCGATATGCTAGAAGCAGAAGCCCCATTAGAACTTATTCCAAAATTACGAGATATGCTGGGTGCTTTTTTGTTCCGTGGCGATGATGTTTATAAAAGTGTAGATGTTTTATCTGGAGGGGAAAAAAGTAGATTAGCCCTTTTGTCCATTTTGCTTCGTCCTGTTAATCTTCTTATATTAGATGAGCCAACAAACCATCTAGATTTACACTCAAAAGATGTGCTTTTAGAGGCCTTGAAACAATTTGGTGGAACAGTAATATTTGTATCTCATGATAGAGGCTTTATGTCAGCACTTGCTTCGAGGGTCCTTGAGCTTGACGGAGGAAAGAGCAGTCAGTTTCCTGGAGGATATGACTATTACCTTGAACAAACCCACTCTAGTTCAAATGATAATAGTAATAAAAAAATATCTGCTGCTTCTGAAAATGATGCAAAAAAAACAACTGTAACATCCTACGAAGAACAAAAAAGAATTGCTGCCGCAAAGCGTAAGTATGAAAAAGAAGAAAAGCTGTTAATGGAAAAAATAGAAAAAGCCGAGGAAGAAAAAACACGTTTAGAAAGTGAACTTTCTAAACCAGAAGTTTACTCTGATGGAGAAAAGAGTAGACATGTGCAAAAATTAATAGAAGAACAAGATAAATTAATAGAAGAAACAACTTTGAAATGGGAAGCTCTTACAGAAGGGTAGTTTTTGTCAAAATCTGGTGGTAATTTATATTGTATTTTACTTGTCAACTGAAAAATTCTGTGTTACACTTTAAAATACAATTTAGATGTAGGAGTGCTAAAATGAATGTAGCCCAAGCAGAACGTACGAAAACAGTAATCCAAGAAAAAATTTTAACACAGTTAAAAGAATTTATTAGACAAGCCCCAGATAAACTTTTATACCATATTAATGTTTATAAATTAGCAGAAAAAGCTCATATTGAACGCCCTGTTATGCTCGAGGCATTTATTCGTGGTGTCCAAGAGGGGCTTTTTTCGATGTCGTGGATATATCACTGCCCACACTGTGGAGGTGTGTCAACGGAATCAATCCGTATTCATGAAGCAACGCATGAAAACTATTGTTCAAAATGTAAGGTAGACTTTACAAATGTTTTAGATAATACTGTCGAAGTTTTTTTTAATGTTCACCCTCAGATGAAAGAAATATCTAAAACCTTTAATGAAAACTATTACAATGAAATTATGCAGTGGCTTTCAGATGGGTACTATCTTTGGAAAAATGAATACACTATTCGCGGGGTAGAAGTACTTCAAAATAAAGCATATCGAGAATTAATGGGCGATGATGTTTTACTTGATGACCAAAGTTTAGAAATTGAACATGCCGCTATTCTCTTTACCGACATAAAAGGCTCAACTCAAATGTACAGTGACTTAGGGGATGCAAAAGCCTTTCACTTGGTGCGAGAGCACTTTCGTCTTTTATTTTCTGTAATTGATGAGT